>JANQUX010000001.1 GCA_030730545.1 Maribacter sp.
GTAGTCGACACCTATTAATCCGTTTCTGGTTTTCTTATAAAAACCTAATTTTTTGGTTTCCCAAAAGTAATTTTGAACTCTCTTGAGCGCCTCTAATTCTCCACCTTTAAAAGGAAAAGCACTATTTACATTTGTAGAAAAGTCATTAAAACCTAATTTATTTAAAGTGGGAAGTTCAGTTTCATTTATCACTAAGTTTACATGAGACATTTTAGGTGGTAGTTTCGGTATTGGTCTTACTTTGCAAACTGCCTCACATTTTTTTCTGAAGTTTGTGAAAACATCGGGTATAGATTTAAAGTCATTAAAAGGTATATCATCCGGGTGATATAAAAATTGATCATACACCTCATTGAATTTAACTTCAAAAGGGATTTTTTTCTTTATGTCGTTCAGTATCACAAGCTCATCTCTTGTCCATTCTTTTTGCAAGAAAATAGTATCAATTGAATGATTCTCTATTAGATTAGGTAGGTAATCTGCCGAATTACCGTGGTAAACAAAAAGCGGGATATTAAGTTTTTCTAGTTCTTGTTTTAATTGCTGTACAGTTTCCAGTAGAAATTTGGCCCTGAACTTTTCTGTTCTCTTGAATCCGAATTCATCAATTTCAAAGAAAGAAGATTCAAAGCAATAAAAGCCTGTTAACTTATTGCCTTTCATAGCTTCAACAAGCGACGCATTATCACGAACCCGTAAGTCGTTTCTAAACCAGATTAAATTATTCATGAATTTCCGTTTTCAGTTTATTACGTCTACATTTTTCTCCGCAGTACTTTACATCGTCCCAATTGCGTTCCCATTTTTTGCGCCATGAAAATGGTTTGTTACAAGTAGCACAAATTTTTGTTTCTAGATTTACCTTTTTATGTGCCACTATAGTATAAGTTTACTGGGTTCGTCTGGTTTTGCATAAGCGAATCGTGCTAAAAGTTGAGGTAGGGCATAAGCATCTAAACCATTGATGGCAACAGTATTTGCTTTATCTAACTGCAACCAACCGTCATTGTGTAAAATATTATCCGGTATATATATATGTTCAATAGCACCAATTATTAATAGACAACCATTTTCTTTAATTTCATATTCGTTCACATAGCTGCAACCCAATTTAATAGCGCTCTCTTTTACGTACGGAGCCTGAAAATCATCTAAATAAGATTCGGTTAAATCGGTTTTTGCAAACTCTGAAATATCTTCGTCATAACTAGCGGCAGTATGGTGTGCATCTGCTATAATAGCTTCGTTGACCTGGTTGACGGTAAAAAATCCGCTATCTTTAAAGTTAGCGTAGGTATTTCTTTTTACGGTTAACGGTCTAAGAATAAACCCTAACATCGGCGGTGTACTACCGATATGAACTACAGAATTGAAAATAGCCAAATTCGTAATACCGCTACCAGATTTAGAACCTAATAGGTTGGCAGATTTATACCCGGTACAGCTATTGATTAAATGAGCTTTATATCTACTAGGCATTTTACCTAGGTCTTCTTTACTAAAATGTTTCAAGTCGTATATTTTGTTTAACAAAAATAATTAAAAATTAAACAGATATGAGCTCAAAAAAGAAAATGATTTGCTTAGTTTCTCTCATTATACTAGAAATGAAAGCATAATTTCCTATTTTTAACATTCAATTAATGTTGGCTTAAAGCCTTATACATGACCCAAGAAAAAAAGAACATTGCCATTATTGGCTCAGGCTTGGTAGGATCCTTGCTTGCTATATACTTGAAAAGATACGGACATCAAATTACGGTATTCGATAGAAGACCAGATATTAGAAATATAGAATTTTCTGGCCGATCCATAAATCTTGCGATGAGCAATAGAGGGTGGAATGCTTTGCGAGCTGTTGGTATTGAAGAAGAGATAAAAAAAATCGCCATACCGTTAGATAAGCGGGCAATGCATGTAATTGGCAAGCCAGAATATTATCAGAAATATGGTAAGGAAGGAGAGGCTATATGGTCAATATCTCGTGGCGTACTTAATAAGCTCATGATCGATCTTGCCGAAAAGAATGGAGTGGACTTTCGTTTTGAAGAAAAAGTTTGGGATATAGATTTACCGGAAGCCAAAGTCTTTACCGGTGAAACCGAAAAAGGGGAGTGGACAGAGTACCCGTTCGATTTGGTATTTGGTTGCGACGGGGCTTTTTCAAGAGTTCGTCATAAAATGCAACGACGTAGTGGTTTTGATTATTCTCAGAGTTTTATCGACGTAGGTTATAAAGAACTGACCATACCGCCGAATACAGACGGTTCACATAAATTAGATAAACATTCTTTTCATATATGGCCACGCGGTAAATTCATGTTTATTGCCATGCCCAATTTAGATGGAAGCTTTACTTGTACATTATTTATGCCCTTTGAAGGTGATGTCTCTTTTGATAGCATAAAAACTAAGAAAGATGCGGTTCATTTCTTTAATACCTATTTTCCGAATGTAATGGGTGATATAGAAAACCTTACAGAAGACTTTTTTAAAAACCCAACAAGCGCCATGGTAACGATGAAATGCTATCCTTGGACCTATTGGGACAAAGTTGCTCTTGTAGGTGACTCAGCGCATGCCGTAGTGCCATTTTACGGACAAGGAATGAACGCTGGTTTCGAAGATATTTTTGAGCTCGATGAAATTATTAAGGAATTCGGAGATGATTGGGAGCGTATTTTTTCAACCTACCAAAAAAAGCGTAAACCGAATACAGATGCAATAGCAGAATTAAGCTATCGTAATTTTATGGAGATGAGCAGTAAAACTGCCGATACCAATTTCTTGCTACAAAAGAAAATAGAAAAGCACTTTTCAGCGAAGCATCCAGAAAAATGGATCCCTGCTTATAGCAGAGTAACGTTTTCAAATAGACCATACGCAGAAGCATTGGCAGAAGGCGATGCACAAGAAAATATTATGAAAGAAGTCATGAAAGTGCCAAATATAACTGAGAAATGGGATAGTGAAGAAGTTGAAAAGTTAATGTTAACGCTTATCGGTTAATTACTTATTAGACCTCATTTCACTTTTACGCATTGGCATACTGTCAATTAAATCACATAGTTTTTCTAAGTTAAAAGGGTATGGTGCTTTAGATTTAGTGCCACCATCTTTTCCTATTAAAATATAGCCGTTGTAAGATTTTGGCAATATAGTTGATTTTTTTATACCTGTAATTGTTCTATTGGTGTTGTAAAATAGGTGGTCTTTGTAAACGAAAACCACAATATCTCTTTCGGTAAGCTTAGAAGCATTATTGTTGATAATTTCCAAGGCATTTTTTACATCGGTAAAATTAGTATCATTTTCATATAGAATTACAATTCTACTTTTCCATTGAAAGTCCGATAAATCTTGAGCTGCCATATTAAAACTATGTATCATAATAAAAATGAAAATGATTTTTAAAGATTTCATAGTCATGAATTTAAACAAAAAAAAGCCATCTTTTACAGATGGCTTTTTTAATATATGTTAGATGTTTGCTATTATAGTTTAGCAAACATTTTTTGCATTTTTTCACTTTCCTCTTCAGCTAGAATAGGATCAACTAAAATACGACCACTATGCTCATCTGTAATTATCTTCTTTCTTGAAGCAATTTCAACTTGAACCTGTGGTGGTATAGTAAAGAAAGAACCACCAGAAGCACCTCTTTCAATTGGCACAACAGCTAAACCATTCTTAACATTGTTACGAATACGTGCATATGCCTTAACCAAACGCTCTTCGATTTTATCTTGATATTTGATAGACTCTTCAAGCAATGCTTTTTCTTCTTTCTCAGTTTCGGCAAGAATAGCATTCAATTCACTTTTCTTATGCTTTAAGTGAGCATCACGTTCAGATAAACGTTCTTTAGTTTCAGAAATAACAGCTTTTTTCTGATCAATTTGAGCTTTGAATTCTTTAATGTTCTTTTCGGCCAATTGAATTTCCAATTCTTGGAACTCCAATTCTTTACTAATTGAATTGAATTCTCTACTGTTACGAACATTCTTTTGTTGCTCGCCGTATTTTTTGATTAAAGCCTTTGCTTCGTCAATAAGGTTTTTCTTAGCTCCGATTTCAAAGTTGATATTCTCTAAATCAGATTTAAGTTTATCCATTCTCGTTTTTAAACCAAGGACTTCATCTTCCAAATCTTCTAC
The DNA here is from genome assembly GCA_030730545.1 of Maribacter sp. Classification (GTDB taxonomy): domain Bacteria; phylum Bacteroidota; class Bacteroidia; order Flavobacteriales; family Flavobacteriaceae; genus Maribacter. The sequence continues at coordinate 4,158 of JANQUX010000001.1, forward strand.
TTCTAAAGGTAGTTCACCACGAACATTCCTTATTTCATCAACCCTAGAATCAATTAATTGCAAATCATATAATGCTCTTAACTTTGCTTCTACAGACGAATCTTCTTTTTTTGCCATATTAAAAATAATTGATGGGATTTGTTATACTTTCAGATAAATGGATTGCAAAATTAGGAATTTTTTTCGTAAGATAATCAACTAAAAGGTTTTTTGTAAACTGCTCAGTTTCAAAGTGTCCTATATCTGCCAAAACTATTTGGTTTTCAGCCTCGTAAAATTGATGGTATTTTAGATCAGCGGTAACAAATACGTCTGCTCCGGCAGCTTTCGCAGCACCGATGGCAAAAGAGCCACTACCACCTAAAACGGCGACTTTTTTAATTTTTCGTTCAAGTAAATCCGAATGTCTAACGAGCTTTGCGTTCATTTTTAACTTTAAATGGTTCAGAAAGTCCGTTTCGTTCATATCATTTTCAAGCACACCTATCATACCCATGCCAATATCTTGGTTTGTGTTTTCTATAGTTTGTATGTCGTAGGCAACCTCTTCGTAAGGGTGTGTTTTTAGTAATGCCTGTAAAATGGCACGCTCTTCATTTTTACCAAAAATACAGGTAAACATCGCCTCACGTTCTTCATGCGTTTTGCCTATTTCGCCTTTTACGGGGTTGGCATTTTCATTCGCTTTATAAGTGCCTACACCTTCATGAGAAAAGCTACAATTCGAATACTTACCTATGTCACCTGCGCCAGCAGTAAAAAGTGCATTTTTGACTTCTTCTAGGTTATCGGTCGGAATATAGGTAGTTAGTTTTTTAATAGTTCCTTTTTGTGGGATGAGAATTTTGGTATTTTTTAAGCCTAGTACCTCACAAATTTTAGCATTTACCCCATTTTTAGCATTGTCTAATGCGGTATGGTTTGAGTATATGGCGATGTCATTTTTAATCGCTTTAATGACCACACGTTCAACATAATTTTTCCCGGTAATTTTTTTTAATCCCCCGAAAATAATAGGGTGAAAGCTTACGATTAAATTACATTTTTTGGCAATGGCTTCATCGATAACATTTTCTAAAGTATCTAGTGTAACCAGCACCCCGCTAACTTCAGTAGAGGTGTTACCGACTAACAACCCTACATTGTCAAAATCTTCGGCATAGGTTAAGGGAGCGAACTCTTCTAAAATTTGGGTTATGTCTTTTACGGTCATTTTATTGAAAAATAAGATATTCAAAGATAAATTATTATAATTTCGTTCTGATGCAGGTGTTACGAAAACTTCTTTTTCCTATTTCATTGATCTACGGGTTGATTGTCTTTCTTAGAAATCGATTATTCGATGTTGGTATTTTTTCATCACGGCAGTTTGCTACAAAAACCATTTGTGTAGGTAACTTAAGCGTTGGCGGAACAGGCAAGACACCTATGATAGAGTTGTTGGTGCGTTCACTATCAGGCACCTATACATCGGCTATTTTAAGTAGAGGCTATAAGAGAAAGTCGGCAGGATTTTTACTGGCTACAGAAAATACCAGTGTAGAAGATTTAGGCGATGAGCCTTTTCAGTTGAAAACAAAATTTTCTAATGTTGCGGTAGCGGTAGATGCCGACAGAAGAAATGGAATACAGCAACTTGAAAATATAATAAAGCCAGATGTTATTCTTCTAGACGATGCTTTTCAACATAGAAAGGTGAAGCCAGATTTTTCAATTCTGTTAACTGCTTATGATAATTTGTATATAGATGATTGGTATTTGCCTACCGGTAATTTAAGGGATGCAAAAGGGGAAGCAAAGAGAGCTCAGATTATTGTGGTGACCAAATGTCCGTCAGAAATTTCGAAACAAGAACAAGCTACAATAGCTGCAAAAATGAATCTCGCCCCTGATAAAAAGTTATTGTTTAGTTATTTGAGGTATAATACTGATTTAAAAGGTACTGAGATGTCTTTAGAGGCTTTGAAAAGCAAGAAGGTAACATTGGTGACTGGTATAGCCAATCCTGAGCCGTTAGAGCGTTTCTTAACTTCAGCAGGACTCACCTTTGAACATTTAAAGTTTAAGGACCATCATTTTTTTACCGATCAAGAAATAGAAGATTTAAAAAGTAAAGAATGCATTCTTACTACAGAAAAAGACTATGTGCGTTTACAGACTAAAATAGCTCAACTACATTACATCGAGGTAAAGCATGAGTTTTTAGAACATGGAAAAGAAGTTTTAGAAGCAGCGTTACACCAGTTTATGACAAAGACTTCCTAGTTCTTTTGTCAAAAATATTCTCCCCTATCTTTTGATAAAAAACTTCAGGCTTAAACGGTTTGGTAACAACATCGTCACAACCTGCAGCATAAAAGCTTTCTAAACTATCATCTAGAGAAATAGCGGTTAAAGCAATAATCGGTGTGTCTTGATTGAATTTTCTTATTTCAATGGTAGCTTCTTCACCGCTAATACCCGGCATATGGATATCCATTAAAATAGCATCGTACACATTCTCTTGAGCGGCAGTAATCGCCTCATGGCCATTATTTGCTATATCACTTGTCATATCCCTTTTAGAAAGCATCTTTTTGGTAATGACCTGGTTTATCTTGTTGTCTTCAACGATAAGAAGGTGTAGCCCTTTAAAGTCATAATCTTTAGGGGTAATTTCGAATGAAATATCTTCAGAAGTGCTGTCAATACTCTTCATTTTAATCTCAAAGAAAAAAGAACTTCCTTCGTCTAATGTACTTTCTAGTTCAATTTGACTTTTGAATAGACCTAATAAACTTTTTACGATAGTCAAACCTAAACCAGTACCACCATATTCCCTATTAATTTGAATAGACCCTTGCTCAAATCCTTCGAAAATACTTTTTTGCTTTTCCTTCGAAATCCCGATACCATTATCTTTGACTTCAAAATATATGGTAACATCATCTTCGACCTTGTTCAATAATTTGGCGATAACTTTAACTTCACCTCCTCTAGTAAACTTAATAGAGTTCCCAATTAGGTTCATGAATATTTGAGAAAGTTTTAGGGGGTCGCTCACTAAATTAGTTGGTATATCGGCATCGTACTCCAAAGTCAATTGGGTGTTGTTCGACTTTGCACTTTGCCCTAAAGAATTTATAACCTCATTAATAACCTTGTTAAGATTGAACTCCATATTTAGGGGTTCTAACTTATTGGCATCAATTTTATTAATATGTAGAATGTCATTAATAAAATTAAGTAAATAATCTCCAGAGAATTTTAGTGCCTTTAAATGTTCCTTTTGATGCTCTTCTGGGTCCTCTTCTAACAATAGGTGGGTTAAACCGGTAACAGCGTATAGCGGCGTTCTAAGTTCGTGACTAACAGTAGAAAGAAAGTTTGTTTTCGCTTCCATGGCTTGTACAGCGCCATCACGAGCAATTTGTAATTCTTTATTTTTAGTCTGTAAAAGGTCGTTTGTCTTTAATTTTATTTGGTTGTTTCTGTACAGTGTTACAGCCAACAGTGAAATAATGATTAAAAAGGCAGAGGTCAGTATTGCGGTAAGTTCAGATCTATTTTGAGACTCGGTAAGTTCTTCGATCTTCTTTTCTTGACGTGCTATTTCTTCCGTTTTATAATCATCTCTAATCTTATCGGCAGTTTTAGCTTCAATTATATTCTTATCTATATTGAATATCGAATCTTTTAATTGTACCAGATTTTGAGTGTTTACAAGTGACTTCTGGTATAAACCTAGTCTTTCATATACCGAAGATAAAAGTGTATTTGCATTCTTGATATCTTCTAAAAAGCGGTTGTCAATAGCGAGGCTTAACGCATTTTCACCATTTTTTGCAGCTTCAGATAAGTTATCTGATTTTAAATTTAGCTCTGCAAGGGTCAAATATGCCTGGGTAGTAAGGTATTCTTTTTCGTAAAGATCCGTATTTACAATAAGCGAGTTTAAGTTTTTTGATGCGCTATCATATTTTTCTAAACTGAGGTAAACTTTTGCTTCGGTTAACAGTAGATTGTTATAGAAATTACGATCGTTATTTAACTGTTTTGCCTCGTTTAGCATGAACAATGCTTGAAAATTTCTATTGCTTCTATGCAATAGAATAGCTTCAATATACTTGTGCATACCGTCGCCATAAGGGTATTCGACATCTTTTAGTAAAACACTTGCGCGATCCCAGTAAAATTCGGTGTCACCTTCTTTGTCGATTTTCAAATAAAGCAAAGCCAACTCGTGCAAGCTATCTATGAGTCCCTTTATATCTTCACCTTTCTCGGCTTCGTTCGCGGCAGTATTTAAAGTCTCAAGGGCAAGGTCTATTTTATCTTGATTTTTGAATTTTCTTGCCTGATCAAAATACGGTTGTATATCTGTCTTTTGAATTTGATTTTGTGAAAATAGGGTAGTGGTAGTCGCCATAATTACAATGGGGACTAGTAATAGTTTAAATACTTTATTTAAAAATAAGATTTTCAAATATATTTTTTAATATTAATGAAATTAATTAAATCTATTATTCTACTGCTATAGCCGGTTTCATTATCGTACCAGCCAATAATTTTAACCATTTTTCCTATGACCGAAGTCATCAAAGAATCAAACGTACAAGAATAGCAACTATTGTTTATATCAATAGAAACTATTGGGTCACTAGTATAGTAAAGAATATTTTTAAAATGGTTCTGTGATGCTTTCTCAAATGTAGAGTTTATTTCTTCAATACTTGTAGCCCTTTTTACATTCAAGGTTATATCGGTAAGCGAGCCATTTGGTACGGGTACTCGTATGCCACAACCACCTATAGAGTCTGCCAGTTCTGGAAATATTTTAGTTAACGCTTTTGCTGCACCAGTAGTGGTTGGTACTATAGATTGCGATGCTGCACGCGCCCTTCTTAAATCTCTATGAGGTTGGTCATGTAGACTTTGATCTGTAGTGTAAGAATGTATAGTGGTAATATATGCTTGTTCAATACCGCATAGATCATTCACTATTTTTATCATCGGGGCAGCATTGTTGGTAGTACAAGAAGCGTTTGAAATAATGTCATCATCTTTTGTTAGTGAATTTTCATTGATGCCATAAATAATCATCTTTATGTCATCTTCAGTTGGCGGAACGGACAAGATTACTTTTTTGGCGCCATTTTTAATATGAAAAGCCAATGTTTCTCTATCCTTAAATTTACCTGTGCATTCTACTACTAAATCGACAGCAGCCGATGCCCAATTTATTTTAGAAGGATGCGATTCGTTAAACAATACAATTGGTGTATCATTAACAATGATATGCGTATCATCGTGCGAAATCGTATGTGGCGATGTACCGTGTATACTATCGTATTTCAATAAATGAGAAAGAGTGCGGGTATCTGCCAAATCATTAATGGCAACAACATTAAAATTTTCATGTTCTTGCATTAGTCGAAATAGGGTTCTACCTATTCTTCCAAAACCATTGATGCCTATGTTAAGTTTCTGCATTGGTTACCGTTGGATGTATTTATTAGTGCTCATAGTTCCGTCAAATATAGAACTAGCAAATTATCTTAGAATTAATCTAAGCGATTGGTATGTTTTTCAGGGGAATTTTATAGGATGTGCTTGTGCGCCTTGTATGAAGAACGAACCAAAGCACCACTTTCAACATGTCTAAATCCCATTTCAAGACCTATATCTTCGTATTTCTTAAACTGATCCGGAGTTATAAACTCTTTTACAGGAAGGTGTTTTTTAGAAGGCTGTAAATATTGACCAATGGTAACAACATCTACATCTGCATTTCTAAGATCGGCTAAAGTTGTAATAACTTCATCTTCATGTTCACCAAGACCTAACATAATACCAGATTTAGTTCTTCTTATCCCTTGTTTTTTCAAGTAATTAAGTGCTTCCAGACTACGTTCGTATTTTGCTTGTATACGCACTTCTCTAGTTAGTCTTTTAACAGTTTCCATATTGTGAGATACAACTTCAGGAGAAACGGCTACAATTCTATCTAAATGCTTTTCTATACCTTGAAAATCAGGAATTAAAGTCTCTAAAGTTGTTGTAGGGTTCATTCTACGTATCGCCTTAACAGTTTCTGCCCATATGATAGAACCCATGTCTTTAAGGTCATCTCTATCAACAGATGTAATTACCGCGTGCTTAATACCCATAATTTTTATAGACCTAGCTACTTTTTCAGGTTCTGCCCAATCTACATTTTCTGGTCTACCGGTTTTAACACCACAGAATCCGCATGATCTAGTACATACATTACCCAAAATCATAAAGGTAGCAGTACCTTCTCCCCAGCATTCTCCCATATTAGGGCAACTACCACTGGTGCAGATAGTATGTAGGTCGTACTTGTCGACCAAGCCTCTAAGCTGTGTGTATTTCTTGCCTGTAGGTAATTTTACCCTAAGCCATTTCGGTTTGCCTTTAGGTGGAGCAACATTTTCGTTTAAGACTGTAGACATGCTTTAATTTTGATACAAATATACGAACTAATAAAGTGAGGATAAAGAAGAATTATATACCTCACAAATGAGTTTTAAATTATGAAAATTACGTGTGATATGGCGTCGATTACTTTCTTGCTTTAATAATTTCTGAAAGTAGTTTTTTTGCCCTCAGCAATTTTACTTTCACGCTATTCATAGGCTCGTTCAATTGAGTGGCAATTTCGGCGTAGCTTAACTCATTAAAATACCTGAGATTAATAACCGATTGGTAATGAGGTTTTAACTTTTTAATATCTCTTAATAAATCTGCTAAATTCTGCTCTTGAATCAACTGATCCTCCATAGAAGGTGAGGCGTCTAAAGCACTTGTTATTGCTTCAGAATTGCTTCTAGAATCTAATAAACTCTTTTTTCGCTTTCTTAATAAATCAATATGAATGTTTTTAGAGATAGCGATTAACCAAGTTTTAAAAACATACGTATCGTTGTAGGTATGAATTTTGTCAAAAGCTTTAGAGAATGTCTGAATAGTAATATCTTCAGTATCGTTCTCGTTTTCTGTACGTTTTAACTGAAATCCGTAAACATCGTTCCAAAACATATCAAGAAGTCGACTAAAAGCAATTTGGTTGCCTTCTTTCGCTTTACGAATTGTTTCTTCTAAAGTGTCTGTGTTATTCAAATACTGATTTTGGTATGCGTAATGTTAAGATAACGAATTTTGCTTACTCGGTAATCATATCCTTTTTGCAATCTTGCTCACTTGGCATTTTACCGCACATACCACAAGCTTGCCCGTCTTGATTAAGAAAAGGACTTTGACTCGCGCAAGTTCCTGCAAACTCTCCGTCTTTTTTAGACCATATTTTAATTGCGATACCCGCAAATGCCAATGCTAACAACCCAATGGTTAATAATGCTAGTTTCATATGCTAAATTTTAAACAAAGATAAAAAATAAAGCCCCAAAAATGGGGCTTTAAGAATACTTTATGTGTGTTAGGGTTAGTAAGCTATATTCGCTACTATATTTTCTACACTAGGTGCATGATTACCACCTTTTTGCTCAATTGTAATATAACCTACGGCATTTTCTGCATATGGTAGTGCCAATAATTTTTGTTGGTCACCAGCCTCTTCGATAATACCAAGGTTTATCATTTTGCCATTAACTTCTGCCCACATTTGAAAACACTGACTTTCAGGTATGTGTGGTAGTTGGCTAACGTTTATATATGATAATTTTTTTACAGGGTTGATGTAAGCAACAGCTTTCAAGTCTTTTGCCTTTTGGTTACCCTTTACATTATATTTTTTAGTTTGAGGATTGTTAAGTACAATAAACTGGTTACGTACATCTTCTAACTGCTCTTTCATGTTTTCTTCAAGCAATTTTATCTTATTGCTAACAACACTGTTCTCTTCTTGTAAACTCTGGTTTTGACTCCAGAAAAAAGTTGAGATACCAATAAACATAATGGCGGTAATACTAGCAGCGATTGCGTAACTGTAAAATCTTTTTCTGCCCTTATGTTCAGCCTTAATTCTAGAGTTTATTTTATCTTTTAGACCTTGCGGTGCATCAATAGCATGAAGTTTGGCAAAAATCTCAAGGTTATCTTGCAGCTCGGCATATGTTTCTCTCACCTCAGGGTACATAGCGATGTAACGCTCAACCTGCATCCTTTCTAATTCTGTGGTCGTACCTAAAAGGTATTGTTCCAAAAGATCAGAATCAAGGAAAATTTTTATTTTGTCTTTCATAATACAATATTTAAAATCATGGCAATTAAGGCAGGGCCATAGATTTTGCCTAACTCGCGCAATCCTATTTTAAGTCTAGATTTAATGGTTCCTAAAGGTATATCCAACTCTTCACTTGCTTCTTGTTGGGTCATTCCTTGAAAGAAAAGGGCTTCTAGAACAATTTGATATTTTTCTTCAATTTTGTCTAGATGTTCCTTCACATCCATTAACTC
>JANQUX010000002.1 GCA_030730545.1 Maribacter sp.
TATCGGAAGATGCTCTAACATACCTTCAGACCAATCAGTTTTTTGAATGTATGCCAACACATCATCTTCTTCTTCAACAAAACTTTCAAAACCAGCTTCACCCAACTCTGCAATGAGAAGGTCTGAAGCTGGATCTTTAGGTTTTACCGTAAAACGGTATTCAATATATACTGTATCGCTCATTTTAAATACTTCGCTTAAATAGCTTTAATAATCGCAATAAAATCGTCAGCCACTAAAGAGGCACCACCGATTAAACCACCGTCAACATCTGGTTTAGAAAAAATTTCCTCTGCATTACTTGGCTTAACACTACCACCGTAAAGAATAGTTACATTATTAGCTATAGTAGCATCAAATGCTTCTGAAATAGTTTTACGAATAAATGCATGCATTTCTTGAGCTTGTTCAGGAGAAGCAGTCTCACCTGTACCAATTGCCCAAACCGGCTCATATGCCAAAACAATATTCGACCAAGCAGCTGGCTCTAAACTAAAAAGTACATTCTTTAACTGACTTTCAACTAATTTAAAATGGTTACCAGATTTACGATCTTCTAATTCCTCACCGAAACAGAACATTACACGAATACCTTTATTTAAAGCTGTAATAACTTTCTTTGAAAGTATTTCATCGCCTTCACCAAAATAAGCTCTTCTTTCTGAGTGTCCGATAATTGCGGTATCGATACCAATGTTCAATAACATATCTGCAGAAATCTCACCAGTAAATGCACCACTTTCGGCATAATGCATGTTCTGTGCAATAACTTCAATTTTAGAACTTTCTAAAGCACGTACGGCACTAGCCAAGTTTACATATGTTGGTGCAACCATAACCTCTGCATTCGTATCTGGCAATTTTGCCGCCAACTCTGCTAAAAGCGTTTCAGTTTCCTCCAAATTCTTGTTCATTTTCCAGTTACCTGCTACTATCTTTGCTCTCATGTTGTTTTATTTCTAATTATACTATTTCAGTTTAATATCTTAATTGAAGATTAAATCTTCTAAATCGTTGTAATGCACTTTTTGTTTTATGGTACCTTTTTCTAAAACCAATACTCCCGGGTTAGCCCTAACAATAGTCTTCAGAGTAGTCTCATCAGTAAAGTAAAAATAAAAACCTAGGTTGTACTCTATTACCAAAGCATCAGTTTGATCTGGTCCAGAGGCTGACATACCTATTACTTTATATCCAGCTTTTATAGCTTTATCAGCTAGGGTTTTAATATTCTTGAATTCTTCTAAATTAGATTTTCTTAAATCGTAGGCTATGACCATAACCAATTTAGGCTCTTGCAATAATGAACTTGCAAAATCTTCACCTTCTTGCTCTATGGTAAAATCATGAACAGGTGGTTCGTAACCCGCTTGAATCTCCTCTGTTTCAACATCTATAAACTCACCTTCTACAGTTGGGTAGTCTCCATTACTAATATGAATTTCTTCAGTACCATTTACATTGAACTTCCATCTGTATTCAAAAACAGCTTTAGGCGCATCATCTGGTGTACTCATACCATCTTCGATGTTCTTACCTATTTCATAGGGTCTAAAATCTATTACTGGCAAGTGATTTAATACATAATACACGTAACCAACACAAGCCAAAAATGATGTTGCTAAAACTGTCGTCAAAGCTTTTGAATTTACTAACGGTGTAATATATTTTCTACCGGCATATATGATTAAAATTAGTACTAAAAGCACCACATCTTTGGTAAAAGACTCCCAAGGTGTCAGCTTTATCGCATCGCCAAAACAGCCACAATCGGTTACTTTATTAAAGTATGCAGAGTAAAAGGTTAGAAATGTGAAGAACACAATCATAGCGATTAGCGTCCATATAGTAAATTTTCGTTTGTATCCCAGTATTAGCATAACACCAACCATGACTTCAACAATAACCACTAAAATTGAAATTGCCAAAGCAAAAGGTGTTAGAAAAGGTAGATCTAGCACACCTTGACTAAAATATTCTTCTAACTTAAAAGAAAACCCAACAGGATCGTTCAGTTTTATAAATCCGCTTATAATAAAAAGTATACCAACAAAAATTCTTACGACACCTACTAAATACCTCATTCTTATTATTATTTTGATTCTGAGCCTAAATGTATCAATGCAAAAACAGCATAATTAATCATGTCTTGATAATTGGCATCTATGCCTTCGCTTACCAAAGTTTTACCTTTATTATCTTCTATCTGTTTTACTCGAAGTAATTTCTGTAAAATTAAATCTGTAAGAGAACTTACTCTCATATCTCGCCAAGCTTCACCATAATCATGGTTCTTGTTCAACATCAATTCTTTAGTAACTTTAATATGCTTTGCGTATAATTCTACGGCTTTTTCAGTATTTAGATCCGGCTGATCAACAACACCAAGTTCTAATTGAATTAATGCCATTACCGAATAGTTTATAATCCCAATAAACTCTGAACGTTCACCTTCATCAACCTTTCGAACATCGTTCTCTTGAAGACTACGTATGCGTTGTGCCTTTATAAATATTTGATCTGTTAGCGACGGCAATCTTAAAATTCGCCATGCACTACCATAATCTGTCATTTTTTTCTGGAACAGATTTAAACAAACTTCAATAACCTCATCGTATTCCTTTGCCGTATCTAGCATGTAATTCTATCTAATTTGTGTAAATTTCGCTTAAAAAATTGTAACCATCAAGATTGGCGGTTTAAACTTGGAAAATGCCACAAATTCCTTTTAAAAATTGATAATGACGATAAATTGCAACGGTAAACTTTTATCATTAGATCAGCCCAAGGTAATGGGCATTTTGAATGTTACTCCTGATTCCTTTTTCGATGGCGGAAAATACAAAGACGAAAAGAGTATTCTAAATCAGGTTGACAAAATGCTAAACGAAGGCGCCACTTTCATTGACGTTGGCGCTTATAGCACTAGACCAGGTGCTCTAGAGGTTGATGAAGCTACAGAGTTAAAACGGATTGTACCTATTGTTGATTTAATTCTTAAGAATTTTCCAGACACCATACTCTCTATAGACACGTTTAGAAGTAGTGTTGTTAAAGAATGCATTGAAAATGGCGCTGCCATAATTAATGATATTTCTGCGGGATTGCAGGATGACAAAATGTTACCCACCGTAGCAAAATTACACGTACCATACATTATGATGCACATGCGCGGCACGCCACAAACCATGCAGCAAAAAATAGATTATGAAGATGTTGTAAAAGAAGTTCTTTCATTTTTTTCTGAAAGATTAGTTGCAGCTAAGGCATTAGGAATAAAAGATATTATCATTGACCCAGGTTTTGGCTTTGCTAAAAATTTGCACCAAAACTACGAGCTCTTAAACCATATGGAAGTAATGAAAATCATTGAACACCCATTATTGGCAGGCATCAGCAGAAAATCGATGATTTATAAAACTTTAAACATAACTGCCGATCAAGCATTAAACGGTACAACGGCATTACATATGGTCTGCTTGCAAAAAGGGGCTAAAATTCTTAGAGTACATGACGTAAAAGAAGCCATGGAATGTGTAAAACTCTATGAACAATTAAATGCCTAAGTTTATATCTATTTGTTGTTATCAATTTTCTTAATTTTACTAAAACGGTACTGATTGGATTTTTTAAATTTTATTGACTTTAAGATTACGGATGTTTTAGACATCATATTTGTTGCCGTACTTCTATACTATATCTACAAATTAGTTAGAGGATCGGTGGCCATCAATATTTTTATCGGGATTGTTATTGTCTGGGCTTTTTGGAAATTGACCGAATTGCTAGACATGCAAATGATTAGCAGTATGGTCGGTGCATTTATGCAAGTCGGACTTATTGCCCTAATCATAGTTTTTCAACAAGAGATTAGAAAATTCCTTTTAATGATCGGCTCTACAAATTTCGCAAATAAGAGAAACTTTGTAAAGCATTTCAAATTCTTAAAGCAAGAAGGTCTATCTACTGATACAGATGTTGATGCCATATTAAAAGCATGCGAGAAAATGGCTAGCACAAAAACAGGAGCTATTTTGGTTATCGAGCGCAGCAACTCCTTAGATTTTATAAAGAGCACGGGCGATCGAATGAATATCGAAATTAACCAACCTATTCTTGAAAGTATTTTTTACAAAAACAGTACACTTCATGATGGTGCTGCTGTTATCGTTGGAAATTATATTGTTGCTACGAGAGTAATTTTACCAGTTTCGAACGAGCGTAATATTCCGCTGCGTTTTGGATTACGACATAGAGCCGCAGTAGGAATAAGTGAAAAGACCGATGCCCTAAGCATCGTAGTAAGTGAAGAAACAGGATTGATATCTTATATTAAAAACGGAGAATTTGTTCTTTACGATTCCATTACCCAATTGGGGAATATGCTTAAACAAGATTTAATATAGTGGAATGTAAAAACTGCCATACCAACCTAAGAACAGACTATAGTTTTTGTCCTGATTGTGGTGCTAAGGTTATACGTCACAGAATAACTTTAAAAAATTTAAGTTTCGATATTTTTGAAAGATATTTTAATTTAGATAACAGCTTTCTTAAAACATTTTTACATCTATTCTCAAAGCCAGAAGTAGTATTGAGTGGTTATATCTCAGGTACTCGAAAGAAATATTTGAATCCAATTAGTTATCTAGGTATAGCCTTAACCCTTTCTGGAATAACCGTTTTTTTGATTAAAAAATTCTATGCGTCAAATATAGATTTTACGGGTGGGTCAAATAACATGAATCCTGAGTTTGCAGAAAAATATTCAGAATTTGTATTTGATTACAGCTCGTTTATGTTTTTGATATATTTTCCTGTTTTAGCTTTACCAGCTTATCTACTTTTCAATAAAATAAAATACAACTTCTCAGAATACATTGTAGTTTTTATCTACATAATGGCCCATTATAGCATAGTAACATTTCCAATAGGTATAGGTACTTTAGTTATTAATCCTGATTACTATGTGGAGATGAGTAAGCCACTTTTAGTTGCAACACTTCTTTATTCAATTTATGTCTTACAAAGATTAAATAGATATTCAATTAAGAATCTATTGTGGAAATCAGTGATCTACCTATTTTTAGTTATTACAATCTTCTTTATTACGATAATGGGTATAATGCTTATTTTAATGCTTACCGGAGTATTTAATTTAAATGATTTCGCACCTGTTAATTAATAAGCATTTCATTTAACGTAGGTAATTTTCAAGAAAATCTTAATTTTTTAAACAAATTTATATAGCATTTTTCACTGACACATTTCAAAAAATGGTACCGTAATTAAGCTACTTCCTCAGATAAGAATTGAGCCTCGTATAAATTACTATAGTAACCGCCTTTTTTAAGTAGTTGTTTGTGTGTGCCGGTTTCTACGATATTACCCGCATCCATCACAATAATTTTATCGGCTTTTTTAATCGTAGCCAAACGGTGGGCAATAACTATAGAAGTTCTCCCTTGCGTAATTTTATCTGTCGCCGACTGTATTAATTGTTCAGAATATGTATCTACAGATGATGTAGCCTCATCTAAAATAAGAATACTTGGGTTACTAACATAAGCCCGTAAAAATGCAATTAATTGACGCTGACCACTAGAAAGCATGGTGCCTCGCTCTTTTACATTATACTGATAACCACCTGGCAAACTCGTTATAAACTCGTCTACACCAATAGCTTTAGCTGCATTCTCAATATCAGAAACACTTATCGCAGGGTTTTTTAGAGAAATATTATTGGCAATCGTATCGGCAAACAAAAAAACATCTTGCAACACCACGGCAATGTGCGTGCGTAATGATGATAAATCGTACTCTTTAATATCTACGCCATCAACCAAGATAGCGCCAGAATTAATCTCGTAAAACCTGTTCAATAAATTTATAATCGTACTCTTACCTGCACCTGTAGCACCTACAATAGCAACTGTTTCTCCTGCTTTTACATCAAATGAAATTCCGTGTAAAACCTCTTCATCTTCTAAGTACCCAAAACGAACATCATCAAATTTGATATCACCATTAACTACATCTTTCTCAAAAGAACCTACATTTTGTATGTGGCTATCGGTATCTAAAATTTTAAAAACTCTGTTAGCGGCAACCATCCCCATTTGTAGGGTATTAAATTTATCGGCAATTTGACGAAGTGGTCTAAAAAGCAAATCGATCAACATAATAAAAGCGAAAATTGTACCTGCTATATCCGTAGAAATATTGGCAACATTTTGCAATCCGCCGTACCAAACAATTAATCCGACCGTAAGTGAAGAAACAATTTCAGCAATCGGGAAGAAAATGGAGTTATACCAAACTGTTTTCAACCAGGCTTTTTTATGCTTTTCGTTAATTTCTCTAAACTTTTCGCTTTCTATTTTTTCTCGGGTAAATAGCTGTACTATTTTCATACCCGTAATACGTTCTTGTACAAATGAATTCAGGTTAGAAACCTCTGCCCTAACTTCTGTAAAAGCCACTTTCATAGCTTTTTGAAACCATCTTGTAGCATACATAATTATTGGTAACAGCGCAAAAACGATTAAAGCGAGTTTCCAATTTATAAATAGCATAACAATAGCAGCAACTACCATTTTCAGCAAATCTGCAACAATAACGAAAAATCCTTGACTGAATATCTCACCTATTCGCTGCATATCTGCAACGGCTCTCGTTACCAACACGCCCAATGATGAATTATCGAAATACTTCATTCTAAAAGAAAGCATTTTCTTGAAGAGACTTATACGAATATCTTTAATAACAGATTCGCCTAACCAGTTTGCATAATAATTAAAAGCTAGCTGACAAATTACTTGACCAAGTAACACCACCAACATAGCAATGGTTAAGTTAAGCAACATTTCTGCATTGCTTTCTTTTATGGCTTCATCAATAATTTTCTTGACAATTAGGGGAGTAAGAATCGCAAAACAAGACAATAATATGGCAGCCAAAGCAACGCCATAAAAAGTGATTTTGTACGGTTTTGTATAGGCGAGTAAGCGTTTAAAAAGACGAGTGTCAAATGCTTTGCCAGAATCCTTATCCATTCTTTAAAATAGTATTGGGGTAAACAATAGAGGTCAAATATAATCCTTTTGCAGGAACAGAAACGCCTGCTTTTGTTCTATCCTTGCTTTTTAATATGGTATTAACATAGTCTGCAGGGTATTTACCCAATCCCACATTAATTAATGTTCCGACAATGGCCCTAACCATATTACGCAGAAATCGGTCTGCTGTAATCGTAAAAACAAGTTTATCATTTTTTAGCTCCCATTTTGCCTCTCTTAGGTCGCAAATATTAGTGTACACATCTGTATTTGACTTTGAAAAACATTCAAAATCCTTTTTACCCAACAACAGTACCGCGGCACTATTCATCTGAGCTATGTCCAAGTCTTTCTTTACAAAATGAGCCAAATCTGTAGAAAAAGGGTCTTTCTTTTTATCGATATGATATTCATAAGTTCTTGCAGTGGCATGAAAACGTGCATGTGCATCATCTTCTACTTCAAAAATTCGATCAACCGCAATATCATTTGGCAAAAAAGAATTTAGCCTAAAAATATATTCAGGTATATTATTCAAGCTGTCAATATCGAAATGCGCGTACATCTCATTGGCATGAACACCGGTATCTGTGCGACCGGCACCCATAAGCGAAACAGGTAAATTTAAGAGTTTAGACATGCCGTTCTCAAGCACTTCTTGAACAGTTATAGCATTGGGCTGATTTTGCCAGCCATGATAAGCTTTACCGAAGTATGAAAATTGAATGAAGAATCTCAAAAGTATGTGCTAGTTTTGTACTTCACAAAGGTATTAAAAAGGATACGTTTTAACATTCGATCTAGCAAAGTCAACTAAGAATATCAATTACTCGATAAAACGAATCTATTTTCCCAATCAAATTGAAATCTAAAAATGACCAAAATACTCTTACTTTCTGATACTCATTCGCATATTGACGACGCCATTTTAAAGCATGTAAAATGGGCAGATGAAGTATGGCATGCCGGTGATATTGGATCTTTAGATGTTACAGATGCTATTGCGAAATTAAAACCTTTGAAAGGAGTATATGGAAATATTGACGACCATATTATTCAAAAAGAATTCCCTGAGAACAACCGATTTTTTTGTGAGGGTGTTGATGTTTTTATAACCCATATAGGAGGATACCCACCTAAGTATAATATGAGAACCCGAGATATGATCAGAGAAAATCCGCCAAAATTATTCATTTCCGGGCATTCGCATATTCTAAAGGTAATGATGGATAAAAAATTAGGTGTATTACATATGAACCCAGGTGCTTGTGGCAAGCATGGTTTTCATCAAGTACGTACCATGTTACGTTTTGTTATTGAAGGCGATAATATTAAAGACCTTGAAGTAATTGAGTTAGGCAAAAGATAAAATACAGGGTATTTTCACTAATCTATACCCTGTATTTTAGCTCTTTAATATTCGAACGAAACCCCTAAAGAAAATGTCCCGCCATCGTAAATATTCTTGCGCTCCACTAAAAAACCTGCATAATCAGAATATTGGGCAACCACGTTAAAATGATTTGTTACCTTATACATGGAAGTAATACCATAATTGGTAAAAGTTGTACCCTCGCCGAACAAGAACGATCCGCTTTGTACATTGTTTTCTGAAGATAATCTTTCTTGAATTTTAAGCTTACCGATTAGATACAGTTTGTCAAAAAACAAATGACCTAGCTCTACCCCAGCCTGAAATTGATTACTAAAATCTTTTGTTCTAAAATTAACACTTGAGAAAGCACAGGCGTAAGTTTTACCATTTTTAAAGCCATGTGAAGCTGCAAGGGTTGTCCACACATTAAACTCCCCATCAGAAACCGGTAGATTTATTTCATCAAACTCACCAAAGGCATTAGCGTTATTCGATTGCGCAAAATTACTACCATCATTAGTCGGTATATCTAATGCGACCTGTAATGACAATGGGAAGCTTTTTAATAATTTATACTTCACCCCTAGTTGAATATTACCTACACCGCCAACAGTTTCTGTAGTGCTAAAACTATTTAAACGAACCAATGGCAAATCAACAATTGCCGTAAACCTATCTGAAATTCCGTATTCGCCATAAATTAATAGTGCACTCGTATTAAAAGTACTTCCTTGATCAGCCAATCTACCTTCTGTAGTATAATAGGTATTTGAAGAGAAATGTGCCGCCGATGCCTGAAGATAAAATCCTTTTGCCTCTCTCGTCCATGCACTTTGTGCTTGGGCATTAAAAGCGAAAAAGCAACAACATATGAATATGATGTGTTTTATTTTTTCCATAATTCTTTTATATTAAGGTGTAGTTATCGTTTTGTACAACACAATAAAAAAAGCCTTTGGGAGACATAGAAAAACAGAATCATGTGTCTCTATTCCCAAAGGCAGTAAAAAACTATATTAGTTCAAAGCAACATTACCAAATGGTATGTTAGCTGTAGCGCACCAAAGAACAATGTGTGTATATTTAGCATCGGGTGTATCACTCAATTTTATGAACATTTCTCCATTACCGGCTACATTACCTATTAACATTAAATCTGGATTACCATTTGCTGGATCCGGAGTAAAAACTGCAGAAGTTGAAAGAAAGATACCTACGGTACCTGTCCCTAATTCCGTTGTAAAATCATCTGCAAAACGAACAAAATTAGTATTTTCAGTGTCAACACCTACTTCTACCAAACCTTGTGTTGGTGTACCACTCTCTGCAACCAAGTTACCACTCAAGCTCACCAATAAATCGCCAACTGGTAATGAAGAATCTACTTCAACAGTCTCTGTCACTGTTACTACTTCTGCATCATCATTTGAGCAGCTAATAAAGAAAGTGGTCATGGCACTAGCTAATACTACAAAGGCAAATTTTCTGTTTTTCATAATCGTAATTTTTAAAATGTTTAGTTTAAATACAGGGTAACTAACGACTATCGTTAGCCTTGCTGTTTCTTGGGACAAACATAGAAAGCCCGTATCACGAAGAATTCAAGAAAAAGTAAACAGTGTATCACAAGAGATAGAAGAATTGCAATGTTTTTGTGATAATTATGGAAATGGGTACTTTGACTTCAGAAAAGTAAGGGCATAAAAAAAACCCGGAAACTACCCCGGGTTTTAACGCACTAATACTACTAAGATTATAGGTCTAACGCAAGCGATCAACAGATTTTACAAGATCTTCATCCTTTTTTATAGCCTTATTTGCAAGGGCCAAAAAAATGATAGAAAATACTGGAATCAACATCCCAATACCCTTCTCAGAAACCAAAGTCTCTCCGGATAAGTTTAGCGATCGATAAACGAAAAATCCTAATAAAAAAAAGTTTAATATCATATTCAGCCTGTTAATTACAAACTGGGATTTTCTATTTTTAAACTGTACCAAAGCCCACATAGCTAGAACAGCACTTACATAAAAGGCAATAGAAATAAGCATTTCATTATTTGCAAATACTTCTGTACCATCTACATGTATCCATAGATTAAAGAAGAACGGTAGAACACCCGTAAGTATTGCTACAATAATTAAATAAAGGCTTTGTATTCTTTGAATCATAATTCAATTACCACTTTACGTTGCAAAAATACAGGTCTTTTCAAAAATTATAACCATTTTATTCAAAATAATTTGTAATATTGCTACGTTATCAAGTCGTAACACCTACCAATCAAGGAAAACATTCCTAGAGATTATCCAAAAAAATATTTACTTCTTACAATACAAACTACTTATAATTTATTCTACTACTTAATGTTTGAGATTTCAGATTTAAAATCAAAAAAGCTACCTGAATTACAGGAAATTGCGAAAGGACTAAAGGTTCCTAAATTCAAGACCTTAAAAAAACTAGATTTAGTTTATCAAATTTTGGACTTACAAGCTGCGAATCCGAAAGTTGCTGCGGCGATTGCTCCTGCAACCACAGAAGTAGCTAGTAAACCTTCTGCAGAAAAACCGCAACCGAAGCCAAAACCAAGACCTAGACCTCGTGTTGAAAAAAATACGAACAATGAAACTAATGCTCCTGCAAAAGTAGCTGTAGAAAAAGTTGTTACTGCAAAAGTTGATGCGGTTAAAACTGAAAGTAGTCAAGAAGGTGATTCAAAAGAACCTGTCGAGCAAAAAAGACCTAGGCCAAGGCCTAAAGCTGTAAACCAGCCAAATAAAAAGAATTCTCCTCAGAATAACAATCACAGTAAAAAACCTAATCCGAGACCTACTCACGACAAAAGTAATTTTGACAAGGATTTAAAAAATAGGTACAAAGAACCTGAGTATGAGTTCGACTCTATTATTGCCAGTGAAGGTGTTTTAGATATCATGCAAGATGGATATGGATTTTTACGTTCATCTGATTACAATTACTTATCATCACCTGATGATATTTATGTTTCTCAATCGCAAATACGTCTTTTCGGTTTAAAAACAGGAGATACCGTATTAGGTAACGTTAGACCACCTAAAGAAGGAGAAAAATATTTTCCGCTTATTAAGGTGAATAAAATTAATGGTATAGACCCACAAATAGTTCGTGACCGTGTGTCATTTGAGCATTTGACTCCGTTATTCCCACAAGAAAAATTTAATTTGGCAGAACGCCAAAGCACGATATCGACCCGTATTATCGATTTGTTCTCCCCTATCGGAAAAGGACAAAGAGGTATGATTGTATCTCAACCAAAGTCTGGTAAAACCATGCTTTTAAAAGATATCGCGAACGGTATTGCTGCAAACCACCCAGAAGTTTATCAAATAATACTATTAATTGATGAACGACCAGAGGAGGTAACCGATATGCAACGTAATGTACGTGGCGAGGTTGTAGCTTCAACATTCGATAAAGAACCAACAGAACATGTACGTGTTGCTAACATTGTTTTAGAAAAAGCAAAACGTTTAGTAGAATGTGGTCATGATGTTGTAATTCTTTTAGATTCGATTACACGTTTGGCAAGAGCATACAACACTGTACAGCCTGCATCTGGTAAAGTATTAAGTGGTGGTGTTGATGCAAACGCATTACACAAGCCTAAAAGATTCTTTGGTGCTGCCCGTAATATTGAAGGTGGTGGTTCTCTTACGATTATTGCTACGGCATTAACAGAAACTGGCTCTAAAATGGACGAGGTTATCTTCGAAGAATTTAAAGGTACAGGTAACATGGAACTTCAATTGGATCGTAAGATTGCAAACAGAAGAATTTTCCCTGCAATCGACCTTACATCTTCTAGTACACGTAGAGACGACATGTTATTAGATGAAGCGACACTGCAACGTATGTGGATCATGCGTAAGTATCTTGCAGACATGAACCCGGTCGAAGCGATGGAATTTATTGAACAACGCTTTAAACAAACTAAAAACAATGAAGAGTTCTTAATGACTATGAATCAGTAGAACAATTCTAACATATATTTTAAAATCCCGATTTCATATAGAAATCGGGATTTTTTTTATTCCATATACTCTGTCATTATATAAAAATAGACCACTATTATTCTTTTTAATATGTTTAG
>JANQUX010000003.1 GCA_030730545.1 Maribacter sp.
ATGCTGATGGGCGTTTTCAGTTCTCTTCGAGTTTAGATTCTATTATCGTTTACAGCGTTGGTTATGATAAACTAATAACCACTTCTCAAAAAGTAAAGGATACCATCTATCTTAATAAAAGTGTATTAGAATTAAATGAAGTAACCGTTACCAATGAAAAAAAGCTATGGCAAAAAGTAAGGGATTCTATTGAATCCAATTATCCTACTTACCCTTATCAAGAGAAATTTTTATTGAGAGG
The DNA here is from genome assembly GCA_030730545.1 of Maribacter sp. Classification (GTDB taxonomy): domain Bacteria; phylum Bacteroidota; class Bacteroidia; order Flavobacteriales; family Flavobacteriaceae; genus Maribacter. The sequence continues at coordinate 242 of JANQUX010000003.1, forward strand.
TGTATTGCGATATAATGGTGAAATTACACGAATACAGGATATACAAGGAAAGCTAGAAAGAAGAACACTCTTATACACTAAAGAAATTGATCCAGACAAAAAAGATTTTAAAGTTGAGTTGACCAATATGCGTAAAGTTGGATTGGTAAAAGACGAAAAACAAGTGTATTTCATCTTCGAAACTTTTTACCAATTATTCATGAACTTCACTCCGATGAATGCAACAGGAGATGCTTTTGATTTAACCGAATCGACTTTCGAGAATGGCAATAAAATAAATCTAAGCTTTCACACCAAGCCTGAATTTGATAATGAAGAAGTAAAAGGACATTATATCATTAATACTGAAAACAATGCAATAGAAAGGATTTACATGACTTTTAATTACAAAAATAATCCCTATAAAGAAGATGGAGGAACAAGATATAGAACAGTAACGATAGAAAAAGAAATATCACTTTCCAAATCCTCTAAAAACAACAAGTATTATATAGCATCTGCCAAATACGATGTAAAAGTTGAATTGACTGACGAGCAAAATTCATATACCTCATACTACGATGTTTCTTTTATTCTAACCACTTCTGATAATGAAGGCGATTTTGATGTCAAGAAAAATGTCAGCACCTCAAAAGATCTATTTAAAATAAACTACCCCTACGACCAGAATTACTGGAATGCACAAAACCAATTACTGTTAACTGATGAGATGCTAGATTTTATTGAAAAAGTACAAGACCCCAACAGCGAATTTAAAATCCGGAGTAATATTAAAAACTAAGTAGAGCTACGCCTTTTTTCTTTTTAGTAAAAGTGTAAATAATAGAATTAAGAATGCGCATACTAGCAGTACTACAAAGCTTCTACTTAGACTGTAATGCTCTGCCAAAAAACCTAGAATTGGTGGTGCACATAAAAACCCAGCATATCCTGCTCCTGCAATAAATGCTATTCCCTTTGAGGAATCTATTCCTTTTACATTCCCTCCTATTCTAAATACTTCGGGCACCATTACTGAAAAACCTAATCCGTTCAGGGCAAAACCTATGATGCTAAAATTGATATTTCCGGTAAGAACTAAAAAATAACCCAGTATTGCGAGAATAGCCCCTAACGCGACTATTTTAACCGAACCTATTTTATCGCTGATACCATCGCCTAAAAAGCGACCCAAAGTCATGGTAACTTGAAAACCTAAAAACCCTAATCCCCACAATGCTTCTGGTGCAAGTGCAATTTCTTTTAAGTACAATCCGCTCCAATCTACTATTGCGCCTTCACTTCCCATTGCCATAAAAGAAATAAGTCCTAATAACAATAATGGTTTTAGCAAACCAAAACTAAATGGCTCATTTTCGATTTCTTCGGCTACTTCGGTAAAATAATAGTTCCTAAATTTTAAATTGACCAACAAAACCAGTACCACTGCAATAGTCATATGTAATACAGGATTTGATAACGGACCAATTAAAAAGCTACCCATACCTGCCAATACTCCGCCAAGACTAAAAAAGCCATGTGAAGCTGCCATAAATTTCACTTTATCTTTTTTCTCGATCTCCGTCACCAAAGTATTCATCGAAATATCGGTAATTCCGTTTGCTGCCCCAAAGAGAAATAAGGCTGCCATTAATACATAATAATTCGGAGCTAGTAACGGTAACATTGCAGCTGCGCAGCTTAATAACACGCCATAAAAAGTGGTTTTACCTACACCTACCTTATTGACAATACCAGAAGCAAAAGGAAAAACAGTAAACACACCCAAGGCCAAAAAGAAAATAGCTATCCCTAATTCAGATTTACTGATTTCTAAAGCATCTTTTACCGCAGGTATATAGATTGCCCATGTACCAAAAAGAATATTAATACTTGCGAAAACCCACGAGGGACCGAAGTATCTCGCATTCCCTAAAATTAATCGTAATGACTTCATCTAGAATTGGTTGTTGGTTACTTCGGCTACGCTCAGCACAGGTGTCCGTTGTCCGTTGTCCGTTAAATATTAAAAAAAATCTATAATCTATACTCTAAATTCTATAAAATTTTAATTTGCTAAAACTCCTGCTTTTAGAATTTGTCCGAAACGGTACATATCTTCATAGGTAGAATAAAAAGGTGCCGGTGCCAAACGAATTACGTTTGGTTCGCGCCAGTCGGTTA
>JANQUX010000004.1 GCA_030730545.1 Maribacter sp.
ACCTAAAAATAGTGTAGAAACTGATAATCCTGTACTCGCAATAATGAAACCAACAACCCAGCCAGAAACGAAGTCCTTTGGTTGTACCTTAGTAGTTGTATATTGATCTGCTTGCTTAGACATTTATAGCGTTTAGTAGGCTTTCAGCTAAAGGTCTTAATTCTTCATGACATACTTCGCCGTTATCGGTAATTTGTATTTCATCAAAATAAATACTGGTTTGGGCAACAACACCATCAAAGTGCGATTTTGCCATTTGACCTAGGGGTGGCATATCCATTGCGCTAGTGTGTCCAAATCCAAAATCTACACCACCCCAGATACGTTCGTCTTCTACCAATTCACCTGTAATAGCATGGACCTTAGGATTTAAGCCTAGCATGTTATGAGAGATTTTATACATATTTTCATCATCGAAAGAAGCTAGGTATTCTTTAAATTGGGCTGCGCCCTCCCCTTTTACTTCACTGATTATACCATCATTCATAATAAATTCTACCTTATCGGTAAGTACGGCATGTTGTAAATAATCGAACACGATACGACCATTCAAACTATTTAATTTAGGTACAATATTTACAAAACCAGGCGCTGTACCAAATTTTGGCATTGAGAAATCACCGTCATCATAATCAAACGCATAATTCGTATCGATATCGTAAGAAACATCAGTTCCGTTTTTACTTGTAATACGCACTGTATTGCATTTTTTTGCCATGTTGGCCAATGGCACCAATAACTTCTTTAAATCGGCAATTTCATAGCCTGTAAATACACGGTCAAGGGAATCTATAGTACTATCGGCAATGATTAAATAACGTAGTTTTTTATTATCGCGCATAGCGGTTTCCCAAATATCAGAATATAGAATTACAACAGAGTTAGCCTCGACCCAAACATCAGCTTTAAGCAATGCTGCCGTTAATGCTTCTGAAGGCCAATCTACCATGCCCGCCTGACCATCTTTTTTTGCCTTTGGAATATACATGACCAATGGAAACGCACCTGCATTCATTGCCGCATTTGCCATAGCGTCGATAGTATTTCTATCTGTACCTAAATCTGCGGTAATGGCAATGGTTTCTCCAGGTTGTACCTGAAACATATCTTCCATTAATATTCTTGAAAAACGAGCTCTTTTAGTTTCCATATGAAAATTTGAAAAGGGTTAATTAAGGCATCTTTAAGATAGATGCCCATAATTTTGATTTGTAATTATATTTAATGAAGTTATTAGTTCTCAAAACTTTACTGAAATAGCAGTGCCAACAGATACGGGTTGCCCTCTCCAAGCGACGTCATCTGGACTGCCAACAAACTCTCCCGGTGAGAATTCTCGGTAATACTGGGTATCCATAAGATTTTTCCCCCAAATATCAAGCTTCCAGTTTTTGTAAGAAAAGCCTATACGTGCGTTAAGTAAAGAATACGCATCTGAGGTATTTGCAGCGGTATTGGTTTCATGCCAATATGTTTTTCCTGTTCTATCTAGATTTAAAAAACCATTGAACTTTAGATTTTCAGTAATGTCAAACGATGATTCTAAACCTATGGCAAAACTGCTTACAGGAACAAAAGGCACCTTTTGGCCGTTGTAAATAGTGTAATCGGTACTACCACTTGACCCTCCATTAACAATTTCGGCATCGGATAAACCGAAGTTTGCAAAAATATCTAAAAAGTTAGATAACCTGGCACGAGACTCTAATTCAAAACCAAACACTTTTGTCTCATCATAGTTATAAACTCCGGCAATAAAGGTATTAAGGTCTAAAATGTATTGTTGCTGATTGGTTAGATTAGAGCTAAAAATGGAACCATTAAAAATTAAGCGATCGTTCAAAGACGTTGTTTTAAAACCTAGTTCGTAGTTGTCTGATGTTTCATCATCAAATGACCTATCGAACAAATCCGTAGCATCTGCATTAAAACCTCCGTTTCTATAGCCTCTACCATAATTCGCATAGAATAATACTTTTTCTGATGCTTGGTACGATAAAGAAACTTTTGGTTGAAATTCGTTATTATCTCTTTCAGAGTTGGTTATAAATAAGAAATCTTCTTGAGTGAATTTATCTATATCATACCTAAAACCAGCAGAAACCGTAAATTTGTCGGTTATTTTATAGTCCCCGAAACCAAACAGGGCTATGGTTCTAGTGTCATTTACAAAATCTGATGTGTCAAAATCAGAGGGTCCGCCAAAATCGACCCCGGTTGTTCCATTTTGCACTACATCTCTTTGGATACTCTGATAAAAACCACCTAAACTCCAATCAAATTTTGTGTCTGTAGTTGTATTATTGATCCGTAATTCTTGGTTAAAGGTTTTCGTACTGATTTCTTCGGCTTGTGTTAATCCATCAAGCTCTAAAAAATCTAAATCACCATTTGTTGA
>JANQUX010000005.1 GCA_030730545.1 Maribacter sp.
ATATGGCTATTTCATATATCGGCAATTATTGGAATAACATTTGGTTATTTAGACTGGTTCATAAAAAAAACACCCATAAATCTTGGACTATCTTTTTTACTGTTTTTGTTAATTTACCCTATTAACAATCTAAAAAAAACTGGTGCTTTACTCTTATTTTTTATTGGTGGTATGTTTGCCGAATGGCTTGGGGTAAACTATCAAATTTTATTTGGAGAATATAAATATGGAAGTAATTTTGGACCTAAGTTAGATGGTGTACCATATCTAATTGGAGCTTACTGGGCACTTTTAACCTTTATTACCGCAAGTATTTTAGACTTTACAAAGCTACCCTATAGAATTAAAATTATTGGAGCTGCAGGTTTAATGGTGCTTTTAGATTTTTTAATGGAAAAAAGCGCACCAATTTTTGACTTTTGGGAGTTTACCGGAGGTATGCCAACTTTTGAAAATTATTGGACCTGGTTTTTACTGGGGATTATATTTCAGGCTGTTGTAAAAATTTTAAATATTAAGGGCAACCGAACATTATCACTGAATTTATATTTGGCTCAGTTTATCTTCTTTTTATATTTTTATTTCTAGGCTTAAAACGGAAGTTCATCAATACCCTTCCACTTTCCTATGGATTTATAGGGTTGAAAGCGCGAAAATAATTCTTCACTATACCAATCTAGCTCTTTAGTTTTTACTATTGCCCTTGCATGTTCTTTGCTTCTATATGCAAATTGCTTTAAAGATTCTTCATCCTTCCAAATACTAAATGTAGCCATTTGCAAAAAGGGAACTTCCCCTATTCCTTTTGTATAAATTAATCCGTTATTACCTGCTAATGGTCTTTGAGAAGTTGGAACATACTTCCAAAATTTATATAATGACCCAATTTTTATCGTAGCCCTGGTAATTACCGCTATAAAAGGATTATTTTGACTAATAGTATCACTTTCTATAAAAGGATTTTTACCAGACCAAACCCCCCTAGATTTGGTGTTTTTTAAAAATAAGGTATACCGTTCTTCAGTCCTTTCTAGATATCGCTCAATTAAATTAGAGGTTGAAAAAAAGTTATTTGCCGCTTCTTCATTTTCCCATATTTGAAGTAATGCATAAACCGACCAATCTGCAAAAGGATCAAAACCGTCCTTTCCGCTTCCCATGAGTTTATACTCTTTCAGTCCATTAACTTTTTTTAATGGACTGTGCGCAAATTGCATCATTCCAAAAGCCCAGAACTTATTAAAAAAAGTAGTATATCTAAAAAACGTTATTGTTGTAATCTGAGACATCTGATCACTCTGATATCAATTCGTTTAAAAGCGTATTTACCTTTTCGTTACTCCAGTCTGCAATAGCATTCTGGTGTATAACGATAGTACCAGTTTTATCGATTAAATAAGACCCTGGTGGCTTTAATAATGAAATCGGACTCGGTTCGCCTATAATTTGATAGGTTACAGGAAAAGTATATCCTTGCTCACTCATAAAAAGTTCTACAGGAGCTCTATCCTCATTAGTAATAACATAAAATTTAACCTTATCACCATACGTATCAAAAAGATACTGAATGTCTTTTAATTGCGCCTGTGATGGCATGTGCCAAGAAGTCCAAAAAGTAACAAAAGCAACTTTACCTTTTGCATCGTTGAAATTTATAAATTTCCAATTTTCGTCTTTTAACTTCCAATCGTAGTTGGCTATCTTACCTCTTTTATCAAGTTTTATAATTGTTGGAGAAGTAGCAAAAAACCTGTTGAGCATAATCTTACTATAATCACCTAAAGGAGTGACAAAAAAAGAAAGCACAAAAGCCATGATCAATAAGGTAAAAAACGTTTGTCTCTTCATAAAAGTTTAATAGGGGTCAAAACTAAAAAACTCCTGAACAATATCAGGAGTTTTCCTTATAAATTTTAAAGTATTGAATTAAGAGGCATTTTCTCTCTTAATCACGTTTAAAGCAGAACCTTCTCTATACCACCCAATTTGAGCTTCATTATAAGTATGGTTTACTTTAATTACATCTTTACTACCATCTGCGTGAACAACCTCTATGGTTAATTGTTTATCAGGAGCAAATTCTGCTATATCTATAAAGTTAAAAGTATCATCTTCTTTTATAAGATCGTAATCGCTTTCATTTGCGAAAGTTAACCCTAACATACCTTGCTTTTTAAGGTTTGTTTCGTGTATACGTGCAAAAGATTTAACGATTACCGCGGCAACACCTAAGTGACGAGGCTCCATTGCAGCATGCTCACGAGAAGAACCTTCACCGTAATTATGATCACCCACAACAATACTTCTTACACCTGCTGCTTTATATGCACGTGCGGTATCTGGTACACCACCGAATTCACCATTCAATTGATTTTTAACCAAATTGGTCTTATGACCAAATGCGTTAACAGCACCGATCAAGCAGTTATTAGAAATATTATCTAAATGTCCACGGAAACGTAACCATGGTCCTGCCATAGAAATATGATCCGTTGTACATTTACCGTATGCCTTAATCAACAATTTTGCACCCATTAAACTTTCGTCTTTTATAGGTGTAAAAGGTTCTAGCAACTGTAAACGTTCAGAATCTGCTGCAACTTTAACAACTACACCAGAGCCATCTGCATCTGGGGCAAGAAAACCTGCATCTTCTACTTCGAAACCTTTCGGAGGCAACTCCCACCCTGTTGGTTCGTCGAACATAACTTCTTCTCCTTTTTCGTTGATTAGTTTATCCGTCATCGGGTTAAAATCTAATCTACCGGCAATTGCAATTGCAGCAGTAATTTCTGGTGAAGCTACAAAGGCGTGTGTATTTGGGTTACCATCTGCACGTTTTGCAAAGTTTCTGTTGAAAGAGTGAACGATACTGTTCTTAGGTGCATTTTTTGGATCACTGTAACGTGCCCATTGACCAATACATGGACCGCATGCGTTCGTGAAAATCTTAGCATCCAATTTCTCAAATATTCCAAGAATACCATCACGGGCTGCTGTATATCGTACTTGTTCAGAACCAGGGTTGATCCCCAATTCGGCCTTCATTTTTATTCCTTTATCAATTGCTTGTTGTGCAATAGAAGAAGCTCTAGACAAATCTTCATATGAAGAGTTGGTACAAGAACCGATCAATCCCCATTCTACAGCTAACGGCCATTCGTGAGAAGTAGCTTTTTCGGTCATGTCTTTACCTACTTTGGTAGATAAATCTGGAGTAAAAGGTCCGTTCAATAATGGTGTTAATTCTGATAGGTTGATTTCAATAACCTCATCAAAATATTGCTCAGGATTTGCATACACTTCTGCATCGGCAGTTAAATATTCTTTTACTTGGTTTGCAGCATCGGCAATGTCAGCTCTATCGGTAGCTCTTAAATAGCGCTCCATAGATTCGTCATATCCAAAAGTAGAAGTAGTAGCCCCTATTTCTGCACCCATGTTACAAATTGTACCCTTACCAGTACATGATAATGACTTAGCACCAGAACCAAAATATTCAACGATTGCTCCTGTACCACCTTTTACGGTAAGAATTTCGGCAACTTTTAAAATTACGTCTTTTGGTGCTGTCCATCCAGAAATAGTTCCGGTTAATTTTACACCTATTAGTTTCGGGAATTTAAGTTCCCAAGCCATACCTGCCATTACATCAACAGCATCTGCACCACCAACACCGATAGCGACCATACCTAGACCACCTGCATTTACAGTGTGCGAATCGGTACCGATCATCATACCGCCAGGAAAAGCATAATTCTCCAAAACTACTTGGTGAATAATACCCGCACCTGGTTTCCAGAAACCAATTCCATATTTATTAGAAACAGATTCTAAGAAATCAAAAACTTCCGCGCTTGTAGTATTTGCTGATTTTAAATCGGCAGTAGCACCATTTTTAGCTTGAATTAAGTGATCACAGTGTACAGTTGTCGGTACCGCAACCTTTGGCTTGCCCGCCTGCATAAATTGCAATAAAGCCATTTGGGCGGTTGCATCTTGACAAGCGATACGATCCGGAGCAAAATCAACATAATCTTTACCTCTCGCGAATGCTTTGGTTGGCATGCCCTCCCACAAGTGAGAATATAAAATCTTTTCTGAAAGAGTAAGTGGCTTACCCACAATATCTCTTGCTTTGTCTACACGATCCGACATGGAAGCGTAAACCTTTTTAATCATATCTATGTCAAAAGCCATAAAATCTATTTATATAAATGGTTATTCTATCTTATCTGTACAATATACGAAATGTAAGGTGATTTTAAGAGTGCATATGAAATTAAGAATGATTATAAAAAGCAAAAAAAAGCCCGAGTATAAAACCTCAGGCTATATTTAAAATGTTGAATAATTAACGTTGTTTTACAAATTATCATAGAAAAACATACCTACTATAGAATAAGATGAGATCAATTAACAATGAATACTTTTGAACGAGACCAATTAGAACCTCTTACTTTTAAAATGTAAGTGCCGCTTTCTAGACGTGCAGTATCAATTTGATAAAATTCTTGAGGATTTACAATTGTTTTATTGAAAGAGGTAATCAATTGCCCACTCATGGTATACAAACTGATCATTAATTTTTCATTCTGCCTATCTGTCATTAAAATATCCAAAGTCAACATTTCGTTTCTCTTGACAGCATTAGGGTATACAAGCATATTGACATCAAATATTTTAAAATCAATATCAACCGTTTGCGAATATGTTTTTTCTCCATTTACGGTAACCGCTGCTATGCGATAAAATGACTCACCTATGACAGGGTTTTCATCATACCCAGAATAACTCGACCCTTCTATGGATTGCATACTTGGTTGATCAGAAACGACATTGAAATTAAAATTATCTAAAGAACGTTCTACTTGATAGTATGCAATATTATCATCAGCTAAAGTGGTCCAGTTTAAATCTACCACGTATGAATCTGATTTGGTCGAAACATTAGTGAAGTAAAAATTATTTGGCACTGTAAATTTTGCTTTTAAGGTCGTAGCCACTAGATTTTCTTCATGTACCTTACCATAAAAGACCCCTGGTTCATTAAAAACCATAAAATTAATAGTTTCCGTTGTATGATTTGTTTCTGAATCTCCACAACGTTCTTCTTCAACAAAAATATCTACGGAGTTTCCAGCTAAATTTCGATACCTGAGTGTTGCGGCATCTCCACCATATTCAGAAGCAATTTCTCCAATAAAAAGTAAACTATTGCTATAATTTTGAATAAAATTAATGGTTTTCCATTTGTGGTCGATAGTTCTACCCGTATCGCTAATTTCAAATTTAATCTGTTCATCTTCGTGAGAACCGCCCTCTACCGCAAGCCAACTAACACGTTCTAAAGCGTGTCCTCCAGTTGCTTTATCCTGTTCTTTTAACTTTATACGTAACTGAGAACTATTGGTGTTTTGTTCGTCAATGAAAACATTTACGGCTTCTGCTTCATTTTCTGTAACACATTGCCCAAAAACCAAAGGAGCGTTTTCGAATGCCGATGAAAATTGATGCGTATACCAGTTATCATCAACTCCATCGATATTTCCTGCATGTAATTTTTTACCATTGGGCAATTCATAAACCCCGGCCTCAACGACGATATATGAAATATCCTCGAATTCATGCGTTTCGTCTAAACATTCCCACTCATCAATACGTATTTCAAAGCTATCGCTTGTTACATTTTGTATACGTACCGTAGATTGATCACCTCCATTATATCCTAAGCCACCTGCAATGACCACAGGTTCTAAATACTCTTTATCTAAAGAAACGGTTAACCATTTATCGTCAGCACTTACTTTTCCTGTTTCTCCAATACTGGCAAAATCTGAACTAGATCTATTCAACATCCATGTTTGATTTTCCATATTTACAGACTTTTTTAACCAACTTAAAATCTTGGTACCATCTGTTACCCTGTTTCTGAAAACGTCAAGCACTAGACCGTTATATGCATTAACGATATGGTAACCGCCTTGTTCGTTCTCTTCAAAATACCAAAGTTGATGTTGTTCTCCGCTCCATGATTCTTGCACTACATCAGCGCCTTTGGAAGTTCTGAGATCACCTAAGGACAATACCATATTAGAATGTCTTGCCGTTATTCTATATTTACTGTTCCCCATGTGCTCAACATACCAATTGGCATAGTCATCAAAACTTGAAGATACCTGTACTATTTTAGCATAGTTACTCATTTCGGCATTACTAACAGCTAAAAATTTAGCACTATGTTTTGCCTGTAAAGTATACCAACCATCTTCAATACTAGCTGGACCATTAGAATCGATACCTTCGATCCAACCTATTAATTGCTCAAGATATTCTTCGTCATTTAGATTTCTACCTACGGGAGGCATGCGATCATCTCCCATACTAGCATCTCGCATATACAACATCGAATTTTCATAATCATTAGGGGCTATTATCTTGTAGCCCGGTAGAGAAGCATGGCTAACAACTTCTGTATCGATCAAATATTGATCGTACAAAGCGGTAAGAGACCTACCATCAAATGCACCTTCAACGCCATCAGGTCTATGACAATAGGCACAATTGGCATCAATATAGGACCGTACCTTCATTTCAGTACTGGAATTAGCGTCATTGATATTCGCAGATTTCGGTAATTTAGCTTCATCTCCGATATCTTCACTGAAAATATTCAAATGATTCCAAGTTTCTAACTGGTTACCGGTAATACCCGTAGGATATGCATAATTCTTATTAAGTTGTCTTGTCTTTAAACCTAACGCATAGCCCGCCACACTATTATGGCACTGTATACACTGCGCCCGTGTTGGAAAATTCCAAGTCTGGGTCTGCTGAGTACCATCTGCTTTTGTAACCGTATAATCTTGTGAAACCTCTTCGTCAATTCCTATTAAATAAGCGTCTGTCTGCTCCTCGTTCCACTTGTACGTTACGCCGTACGCTTTGTTATCCTCTGTAAAAACCATAAATCGGGTTTCCAGTTTTATAACCTCATTACGATTGTTCGCATTAATGGGTAAATCGAAATGCTTGATGAGTACCGTACCGGATGGAAATTTCCAATTTCCCTCTCTTTCAAAACCTATTTGCTCAAGATCTGTGTTATAATCGCCGTTGTTAGGAAGCGCGATCCATCTTTTCTTCGCAGCACCATCTGACCATAAAGGTGCATTTACATCATAAGGAATAAGTCCTTCTACAGGGGTTAAATTTTCCAAATCGGAAAAAACGTTCAACTGGGATAATTGTTTGGGCGGATCTAATATAGGCCCTGTTCGTACGATCTTACGAATAACCCCACCATCTCTGGCAGAGCCATATAAATCTAAAATATACATATATTGGTCAGAATCTATAAAGAACGAGGAAATACCATCTTTACTACCTGCCCCATGAGTAGGCACATTTAATAAAAAGTTTACATCACCACTATTCTCACCAGTTTTTGTCAATGACCAAACATTTTGAGTTTCATGGTCTCCAAAAATATACTTACCATAAAGCTCTGGATACTTATTACCACGGTAAACGAACCCACCTATAACAGACCTACCCATTGATCGCCCAAAAGCGTAAATAGGTTCTTTTTCGTTTCCGATCAATAGATCTGGCATAACCTTGGCTCCATTTTGATCACCCTCTCTGTAAGGCCATTGTAAATTATCACCTTTATTTACCAGACTAATTTCTTCTTTTGCCCCCTGACCTATATCGCCCAACCATATATCACCTGTAACCGCATCGTAAGTCATACGGTGCGGACTACGAGTGCCAATGGCATAAAATTCTTCTAAAATACCTCCATTAACATCTTGCCAAGGATTATCATTAGGAATATAATATCCTTGAGTAAATGAATCGGGCCATCCATCTGGCGGTATTCCGGCATTTTGTGGTTGTTTTCTAATTGGGTGACTAATGCTACCTCCTTTTTGATCTACATCGATCCTTAAGACACCACTAAACAACCATTTATCTATCTGCTGTGTTACACCATAAAAATCATTTGCCAAACCTTCATCGCCGACACTTAAATATAAAAATCCGTCTGAAGGCCCAAAAAACATATCGCCACCATTATGCCAATCGTGTCTATCAAAAATGTTGATCAAGACTTCTTCGCTGGCTGGATTTATTGCATTTGCCCCTACAGGCAGATTAAATCTAGACAAACGCATATAACCATTTACCCTATGGCTTGTACGGTCAGTCCCGTCAACAGGACTATAACGATAAAAAACGTAGACGTATTCAGCATTTGGGGAACCTGTAACTCCATACTCCGGATGTAGAACCACCCCTAGCATACCGCCATCTTGAAAAGTAACTACCTTGTCAGATATATCGAGAAGTTCTATTTTTTCAGTGGTATTTTCATCATTTGCAATTTTCCAGATATGACCTTGTACACCAACTACCAAAAACTCGTTTTGACCAGGTAGTTCAACCATATCAACAGGATCAATAAAAGTTAAGTTAGGAAATGCATTGGTAACGGTGTAACCTACTTCAACTTCTGAACCACCTGAGGGTGTAGTAATTGGAAAAGCTCCATTTAGGTACGCTCCCATAGGAGATGCATTTTCAATAGCGGGGCCAAACATTATGGTGGAAAATGCAAAAGTTAAAAACAAAGCAATTGATGCGATGAAAAAGATAATTCGTCTTTTGGTCAATTTTAACATTATAATCTATTTTAAAAGTGTAAAAATAAAATTTGTTTAAAAAATGTTAAATAAAGCGCTATAGCATTCCATAAAATCCGTTAAACTGCATATTAAGGCACCATAAACGTAAAGACAACTCCATTGAAAAATACAAACTAAAAAATCGATCAATAAAAAAACCTAATTTTAATAGACAACATCTATTGAAGTAGTTTAACTTTTTTTTTAGTACTATTACGATGAATGCCATATAGTTGAGCCCCTTTCAACTTTCTACAGTAAAGTCGAACCTACAGCAACGAGCGGTAGCCGTCCATCCATGTGTCGGTGCATTTCAACGATTATCGTTTTTCATATAGCGCTTTATCTAGATATTCGACCCTATCGGCATTCCCCTTGCAATTGATCAGAGATATATTGGCATTGGTCGCTCTTTTATCGCACGATTTCCTGAAGACCCTAGAATCGAAACCGGCATCGGCGTTGAGCAATAGTCCGCCCACCTGCATATCGGTTTGTTTTAGCGTTCCCGTAACGACCTCGGAGCGTATCTCTAGATCGTAATGTTCCTTGTAGTTTCGCGCGACGGGTTCTGACATGGCCAAGGAAACTCCTTCTGACTATTGTACAGGTAAAGGGCGTATGATGTACATAAAGGACTGTTTTGAAGTTATTTATATTCTGCAACACAACTATTTGCAACCCATTCTTTCGATTAAAAAAAATACATCGCTTCGTTTTCTAAAGCCTATAATTCGGCAAATAAAAAAACTTATGATGATAAAATTTTCCACAAAAAAAAGCCTGAGGTCTCAACCCAGGCTTCTAGTGCATAATTATATCTGTAAACTTACCTAACCAACTGTTTTGTAGAAGGTTTAAACTTCGTTAAAACGATACCGTCTACTGCAGCTTCATATTCTGCCATAGTAGGGGTTCTACCTAAAATGGTAGATAATACCACTACTGGGGTAGAAGACAACAATGACTCCCCTTTTTTCTCACCAGAATCTTTTACTACCCGCCCTTGAAATAAACGTGTTGATGTTGCCATTACTGTATCACCTGGTTCTGCTTTTTCTTGGTTACCCATACATAGGTTACACCCTGGTCGTTCTAGGTATAGCATGTTTTCGTACTTGGTACGCGCCAAACCTTTTGGTGCGTTATCGTCGAATTCGAAGCCAGAGTATTTTACTAAAACATCCCAATCCCCTTCTGCTTTCAACTCATCAACAATGTTGTATGTCGGTGGCGCAACAACTAATGGTGCCTTAAATTCAACTTTGCCATATTGAGCCTCTACATTTTTCAACATTTGAGCTAATATTTTCATATCGCCTTTATGAACCATACAAGAGCCTACGAAACCTAAATCTACTTTTTTAGTGCCACCATAGTAAGATAATGGTCTAATATTATCATGTGTATAACGTTTAGATACATCGTCATTATTTACATCTGGATCAGCAATCATTGGTTCAGCTATTTCATCTAAATCAATAACAACCTCTGCATGATACTTAGCATTGGCGTCTGGTCGTAAAGAAGGTTTGATTCCCGTTTTAAGTTCTGTAATTCTAGTTTCTGCCTTGTTAACTAAACCTTGAAGTACTCCCTTAACATTGTCCATTCCTTTCTCGATCATGATTTGGATACGACCTTTTGCAATCTCTAAAGATTCTATTAAGGTATCATCTTCAGAAATACAGATAGATGCTTTAGCTTTCATCTCTGCTGTCCAATCGGTAAATGTAAAGGCTTCATCGGAGGTTAATGTACCGATGTGTACTTCTATTACACGACCTTGAAATACGTTTTCACCACCAAACTGCTTTAGCATTTGAGATTGTGTTGCGTGTACCACATCGCGGAAATCCATATAAGATTTCATTTGCCCTTTAAAGGTTACTTTGACCGACTCAGGTATTGGCATAGAAGCCTCACCTGTAGCCAACGCTAAAGCTACTGTACCAGAATCTGCACCGAAAGCAACACCTTTAGACATACGTGTATGCGAATCTCCACCAATAATGATGTCCCAATCACCAACCGTAATATCATTCAATACTTTATGAATAACATCTGTCATCGGGAAATATTTTCCTTTTGGATCACGACCGGTAATTAAACCAAAATCGTTCATAAAGCTCATTAACCTTGGAATGTTAGCTTTAGACTTATCGTCCCAAACAGATGCTGTATGACAACCAGATTGATACGCTCCATCAACAATTGGAGAAATAACCGTTGCGGCCATCATCTCTAATTCTTGAGAAGTCATTAAACCTGTAGTATCTTGAGATCCTACAATATTAACTTCTGCACGTACATAAGAACCAGCGTGCAACGTTGCACCAGATGTACCTACTGCATTTCTATTGAATATTTTTTCTACTGCTGTTAAACCCTGACCTTCAATGGTAATTTCTTTTGAAGGAGCATATACAGGCACTACAGGTATACCTAAAACTTTAGAAGCAAAAGTTTGAAGTTTCTTACCAAATACAACAGCGTAAGACCCACCTGCTTTCATGAACTCCATCTTTTGCGGAGTAAATGCTGCAGAGATATCTTTTAATTCTACTTTACCGTGATAAAGTTTTTTCTCTTTAGTATTTATAGTAAGAACTGTACCCGTTGCTACAGAATACATTTGCTTTAAAATCGGCTCACCTTCTGCATCGACAATAGTATTGCCATCAGCATCTTTTTGCTTTACCCAGTTCTTAAGATCTAAACCAATACCACCGGTTACACCAACAGTTGTCAAGAAAATTGGAGCGATACCGTTAGTACCAGCGATAACTGGGGCAAAATTGATAAATGGAACATACTTGCTAAAAGGTACCCCTGTCCATAATGCTACGTTGTTCACGCCAGACATTCTAGAAGAACCGACACCCATTGTTCCTTTTTCTGCAATAAGCATAACACGCTTATCAGGGTGTTGTTCCTTTAAAGCCAATAATTCTTTTTGCATTTCTTTGTTATGCTCGAACATACATTGACCATGTAACTCACGATCTGATCTTGAGTGTGCATCACCACCTGGCGATAATAAATCTGTTGAAATATCACCAACTCCTGCGATATAAGTAACTACTTCTATTTCTTCTTCAATTTCAGGAAGCTTTGTAAAAAACTCTGCCTTAGCATAGCTTTCTATAATTTCTTTTGCAATTGAACTACCACTTCTTAAAGCCTCCTCTAAACGAGAAGTATCAGCCTCATAAAGAAAAACCTGTGTTTTTAAAACATCGGCTGCTTGTTTCGCCAATGCAACATCAGATCCCAAAGCGACATCTAATAACACTTTAACCGAAGGGCCACCCTTCATGTGAGATAATTGTTCAAAAGCAAATGCTGGCGTAATTTCTTTTACAACCGACTCACCAAGAATAATTTCTTTTAAAAATTTAGCTTTAACACTGGCAGCACTAGTAGTACCAGGTAAAACGTTATAGATAAAAAACTGAAGAGAATCTTCTCTGTACTCATTATCTACATCCTTAATCTGCTCAATAATTTTGCTAAGTAATTCAGCGCCATCAATCGGCTTCGGGTGAAGACCCTGACCTTTACGATCTTCGATCTCCTTTAGGTAATCTTTATAAATGCTCATTAAAAAGTAATTTGAATATTAATTTTGGAATAAAATTGAGGTCCGATTTTCATCATCGTAACAGTAGAATTGAAGATAAATGTACTATCACAATTGGTTCAATTTGAATGATAACCTTGAATTTTTAACGCTACCATATTGAAAAAGAGCAGAATAATTGCCAATAATCATACTAAAAGTCATCCGTTATTTAATTTTAGGTTAACGC
>JANQUX010000006.1 GCA_030730545.1 Maribacter sp.
CTTTTTATCTGGTGCATTAGTAGTTACCACATGAAACTGTGGCGCATTTTCTAACACTCCTTTAGGGAATACAATTGAGAAATTAAGTTGCATACGTGCCCAATCTACCTGGCGAATATTACCAACAACGGTAGTCATTAATTTACCCTGAACATTAAATAATAAGGTATCACCAATAGTTACCAAAGCATCATTTGCTACATTATCTGCCAGCGAAATAGGTATTACTTTAGCATTCGGAGCAACAGAAGGTATCCACTCCCCTTCTAGTAACTTTTCAGAACTAATCATAGAATCTCTATAGGTTGTTCTAAACTCGTGGTTAAGAATCCATTTGTTCACTCGGGTGGTCGAATCTAATCGAATATCATTAACGTCTCGCTCTTTTATACGCTCTAAACGCATGGTAACAATCGGAATATTATCTATGACAGGCAATCCTTTCGGAGTAATGGTGTTTGCAACAGCATCCCGTTGATCCGTCTGGACATCGAATAATATCAAGTTCGGACTCTCAGTACTCGCTTCGAACGAGGTTTTGGCAAGAAGAAAATCCTTTGTAAAATACAATGTACTAATTAAAAATGTACCAATCCCTATAGCTAAAACCAATACTACAGTTTGATTATTTGGACGGAATAAATTCAACAAGCTTTGCCTGGCAGCAAAGCTCCAAGACTTTGGAAAGTAGCTTTTTATCAACCGCATAAAAAGAATTGACACTCCCGCTAAAATGGAAAATGTTACCAAAATTCCTGCTACGAAACTCAATGCGAAGGTCCACCTACCCAATAAATAATAAGCGAACAATAGTACAAAAAGAACGATGGCAACGACAACCCAAATTTGATAAGGTCTAGCCTTTTTACTCGTATTTTCTTGCACACGTAATACCTGTAAAGGCGAAACAAACCATGTATTTATTAATGGCGACAAGGCAAATAAAACCGACATACATACACCCAACAATAAGCCAACGAATATCGATTGAAAAGAAGTGGATATTTCTACCTGAAAGGGTAAAAACTCTTGCAGTATAAGCGGAAAAGTTTGTTGTAACAGCAAACCGATTACCGTACCAATGAGTCCGCCTAACAAGCCCATTCCTGCAATTTGAATCAGATAAATTAAAAACGTTTGCTTTCGTGTAGCCCCTAAACATTTAAGAACTGCAACTGCTTTTAGTTTCTCTTTTATATAGATATGCACAGAGCTGGCAATACCTACGCACCCCAAAAGAAGTGCAATAAAGGCTACCAAATTTAAGAACCGACCCACATTTTCATATCTGCGACCTAATCGTTCGCTAGTATCGATATGGGTATCCATGTCTGCATTTTCAGCATCTAATAATGGATCCACTTTTTTACTCAGTGCTTCTAAATCTGCCTTATCATTATTAAAATAGTAATTGTACCCCAAACGACTACCACGTTGCAAGAGTCCGCTTTCTTCCATAAAACGAAATGGCACAATAATAGGTGGTGCAGCTGTCGCACCAATACCTGTACTACCAGGTGCCGTGATCAACGATCCAACGATAGCAAAGGTGGTTGTTCCCAATTTTACACTATCACCTGGTTTTAAATTATATTGAAGCATTGCGGTGGCATCGACCAACGCCCCGCCTTTTACTAAATATTCTTTTGCAGCTGAGGCAGGTTCAGTTTCTAACTCACCATAAAAAGGAAAATTACCTTCAATAGCGCGTACCTGCACCAGTTTTGTAGCTAGATTTTTAGGGAATGCTGCCATCGAAGCAAAATTGACTTCTCTAGCATCATAACCACCTAAAGAATCCATCAATTCAGTAACACGCTCATTTGCCGGCTGATTACTATCTATAAGAAAATCGGCACCCATGAGTGCTTTTGATTGTAACCCAATATTATCTTTAAGATTATCACTAAAAGATTGAATAGATACCACTGCTGCGATACCTAAAATAATAGATGCCATGAATAATAACAGTCGTTTACCGCTGGCTTTGCCATCTCGCCAAGCCATTTTCAACAACCAATTAAAACCGGCTTTTGGTGTTCTTTGTGTTTGATTCAAGATATAGAGGTGGTTTCGTTGATTACTATTTTACCACCCTTAAGTCGTAATACATGTTTATTTCGATTAGCCAATTCTAGATCATGGGTAACAATTACCAATGTAGTACCCATCTCTTTGTTAAGGTCAAATAATAATTTAATGACCTTTTCGCCAGTTTCCTCGTCTAAGTTACCCGTAGGTTCATCAGCAAAAAGTATAGAAGGCTTATTAGAAAATGCTCTTGCCAAAGCAACCCGTTGCTGTTCACCACCAGATAATTGAGATGGATAATGATCATGACGATCCCCCAAACCAACTTTATTTAAAAGCTCCATA
>JANQUX010000007.1:0-2335 GCA_030730545.1 Maribacter sp.
GCGATTGCGAAAATGATTTGTCCGGTGCTAAACATATTTCATATTTTTATGCAAATCTAACGGAAAACAGGATAATAAAGATGAAAAACAAAATCAAAGCAGTAGCAGAGTTTCATAATTCATTCGGTCTAGGCGTATCGGAAAAAATGATAGCAGATTTAGGGGAGGCAAAAAATATGTTGCGTTTCAATTTAATGGATGAAGAGAATAAAGAATATTTAGAAGCGGCACAGAATAATGACTTAGTTGAGGTTGCCGATGCTCTAGGTGATATGCTTTACATTTTATGCGGTACTATTTTAGAGCACGGTATGCAGTATAAGATTGAAGAGGTATTCAATGAAATACAAAGAAGTAATATGAGTAAACTTGGTGAAGATGGTAAACCTATTTACCGTGAAGACGGCAAGGTGTTAAAAGGGCCTAATTACTCTAAGCCAAATATTGGTGTCATATTAGATAAATAAAAAAAAGGGGCGTTTCGCCCCTTTTTTTTATGCCTTTACTTTAACTCTCCAACCATATTTGTCTTCAGACTTATTGTATTGTATGTCTGTTATGGTCTTTTTAAGTAATAGACCATAGCTATTTTCTAACTCTGGTAAATCATAATCGGTATCTCTAAAACCAAAACCTGCAATTGGTGATATTACTGCTGCTGTACCTGCACCGAACATTTCTTTTAATGATCCGTCTTTAGCTGCATCAACAACTTCCTTTACAGTGATTTTTCTAACTTCTGTTTTAATGCCTAAATCTTTGGCAATTTCTAAAATACTTTTTCTGGTAATACCATCAAGGATTCGATCACTAGTTGGGCCTGTTAATAAGGTATCGTTAATTCTAACGAAAATATTCATGGCACCTGCCTCTTCTATAAATTCGTGGTTGGTATCATCTGTCCAGATTACTTGGTTGTACCCTTTAGCTACAGCTAATTGAGTTGGGTAAAACTGACCGGCATAGTTACCACCTGCTTTGGCATAACCAACCCCACCATTGGCAGATCTAGAATATTTTTCTTCTATAAGTACTTTTACTTTTCCAGAAAAATATGCTCCAGATGGAGCAAACGCGATAATGAATTTATATTCGTCGGCCGGCGATGCATGAAATCCATTACCTGATGCGAACATAAATGGTCTTATATATAATGAGCTACCATCTTGTGTTGGTATAAAATCTTTTTCAAGATTTAGAAGTGCAATAAGGCCTTCCATGAAATAATCTTCAGGAATTTGTGGAATACAAATTCTCTCGGCAGAAATATTAAAACGCTTATGGTTTTCTAACGGTCTAAATAAAAAGACATCATTATTTTTATCCTTATAGGCTTTCATACCTTCAAAAATAGATTGCCCGTAATGAAAAATCTTTGACGAGGGGTCAAGCGTAATTGGTTGGTAAGGTGTAATCTTTGGTGTTTCCCATGCACCATTTTTATAGGTACAGACTAACATATGGTCAGTAAATACTGATCCGAAAGCAAGATTGTCAAAATCTATTTGATCAATTTTTGAAGTTTTAACCTTTTCTACTATGATATCTTTAGTTGAAATACTCATGAAATACGTAACTTTAGTTGAATAAAATTAAACAAATATCCATACTAGCACTTCTTTTTTAGTTTTAAATTGATGAGTTTTGTAAGGAAATCAACATTTTTAGGATTTATGAAAGGATTTAACATTTTACTTGTGTTTTTATTTGGCGTTTTTTCGTGTTTAGCACAACAGGAAGCTAAAAATGGATCGGCAGAATTCTATGGCGATGAGTTTAAAATTACTTCTTTAAGTAGTAAAGATGATGTAATGAAGCAATTTGCATCAATGCCAGTTTCAGATTCTTTAAATCTTCAATTTAAAACCAAGGTGAAAGAGGTTTGTAAAGTTAAAGGATGTTGGATGATTGTTGAGCTACCACAAGGCGAACAGGCTATGGTTCGTTTTAAAGATTACGGATTTTTTATGCCTGCCGATATTCTAGAGAAAGAAGTTGTTTTAAACGGATTAGCATTTGTCGAAGAAATGAGTGTTGATAATCAAAAGCATTATGCGAAAGATGGTGGTAAGACAGAAGATGAGATAGAAAAAATTACAGCTCCAAAAAGAACCTATAGTTTTGAAGCATCAGGAGTATTAGTCCCAAATTAATTTGAAAAGAGAAATTATTACTACAGGCGATGGTTCTAAAACCATTCAGATTATGGATTGGCAAGAGCAGTACCACTCTAAACATGGTGCTATTCAAGAAGCTTATCATGTATTTATTAAATCAGGTTTAAATCTATTCAAAGGCCAAGAACTTCATATTCTTGAAATTGGTTTTGGTACCG
>JANQUX010000007.1:2345-12381 GCA_030730545.1 Maribacter sp.
TAGCGTATTATTTTTGGCGTTATACTTAAGTATCTTAATGCATTTATTACGTTAATTGAATTTGAAAAGCGCAATCTGCAAATTAAATATACCGGTGTAGAGGCATATCCTGTTTCAAATGAAGAGCTCGAACAGCTTAATTATTTAGAAGAATTAAAATCACTTTCTAGAAAAGACGATTTTGATTTTATGCATTCATCACCATGGAATAAAGCGGTTGAAATTAGTCCAAATTTCAGTTTACTTAAAGAACAAAAGTTTTTCAAAGAGATTGATGCGGTGGTCGAATATGACCTTATTTATTTTGATGCTTTTGGTGCCCGCGTACAACCAGAATTATGGACGGTCGAAATCTTTCAAATCATGTTCAATGCCATGAAAAATGGCGGGTATTTGGTTACTTATGCAGCTAAAGGTAGTGTTAGGCGAGCTATGTTAGAAGTTGGCTTTCTGGTAGAGCGGCTTCCTGGCCCACCAGGTAAGCGCGAAATGCTGAGAGCAAAAAAACAATAATATTTTTCTTGTTCATATAACTTTAACGCGCTGCACATCAATAGGTTCGGCGACAATGTTAAATCGGAATTAAATTGTGCGTCAAGAATATTCAAAATTGATACCTTTATTCCATGAAAGTATTGATTACAGGTGCGACGGGTTTAGTTGGTAGCGAGTTAGTCTCTCAATGTCATGAAAAAGGTTATTCAGTTAACTACTTAACCACGCGTAAAAATAAGATTGTCTCTGAAGATAATTATCAAGGTTATTTTTGGAACCCGAAGTCAGGCGAAATAGACTCTAAGTGTTTAGATGGAGTTTCTGTCATTATTAATTTGGCAGGTTCTAGCATTTCTAAACGTTGGACGACTAGTTATAAAAAAGAAGTTATAAATAGTAGGGTCAACACCTTAGAACTACTTAAGAATACACTTTTAGCGAATGATAATCATACGGTAAAATCATTAATTTCTGCATCTGCGATAGGTATTTATCCAGATTCGGTAAGTAATTTTTATACGGAAGAAGAAGCTGCTATTGATGATAGTTTTTTAGGTGAGGTAGTTGCTGTCTGGGAGAAAAAAATTAATGAATTTAAACCCTTAGGGTTAAAGGTTGCCAAAGTTCGTATCGGTTTAGTTATGTCAAATGACGGCGGTGCATTGCCAGAAATGGCAAAACCGGTTAAATATTATGTAGGCGCAGCTTTTGGTTCTGGTCAACAATGGCAATCTTGGATACATATTACAGACCTGGCAGCCATATTTCTTCATATTGCTAAATATGAATTGAAAGGTACATATAATGGAGTCGCTCCAAACCCCGTTACTAATGCCAAGTTGGTCAAAGAAATTGCCAAAGCGTTAGATATGCCGCTAATTTTACCGAATGTTCCCAAATTCGTAATGTATACCGTACTTGGTAAAATGGCATACATTTTATTCGCGAGTCAGCGTGTAAGCAGTAAAAAAATTGAAGAAGAAGGGTTTATTTTTAAATACGCCAATATCTGTCAGGCACTTGGGGCTATTTATGATACTAATGCTGAATGTGCGCCCTCTAAAGGTAACGTGACAAAACAATACGTGTCTTAAAAGTTAATCTTTTATTCAGATGAAATGAAATCCGCTTTTGGCGGATTTTTTTTTAATCTTTTGCGACATTGTGACATTTTGACATTTTTAAAGAATTGGCAGTACTTTTGCCTGCTTTTAATCAGCGATTTAAATTACAATAAATTATGAGTGATAAAGAAAACACTTTGGATGATGAATTCTTGGAAGATGCGCTATTAGATGGCGAGGATCAAGAACAAAAGCTAGAGAATGAAGAGGAAGAGGAAGAAAAGTCGGTAGAAGAAACGCTTAGCGACGAACTGGCAAAAGAAAAAGATAAGTTTTTAAGACTATTTGCAGAATTTGAGAATTATAAAAGACGTACTTCTAAAGAGCGTATGGAGTTATTTAAGACTGCTGGGCAAGAAGTAATTGTTTCGTTGTTACCAGTTTTAGATGATTTTGATAGAGCTATGAAAGAATTGGCAAAGTCAGAGGATAAAGATGCTTTTACCGGTATTGAACTGATTAATGTTAAGCTTAGAGAGACCCTTAAAAATAAAGGTCTAGAGATGGTTGAGGCTAATGCCGGCGATGTTTTCGATGCAGAAATACATGAAGCAATAACTCAAATACCAGCACCTGACAAAAAGATGAAAGGTAAAATTATCGACGTCATTGAAAAAGGTTTCAAGTTGGGCGATCGTATTATTAGGCATCCAAAAGTAGTAGTAGGAAATTAAAAAATTGGAATGAAGGAAGATTATTATGAAGTATTAGGCATCAGTAAGAGTGCAACTGCTGCAGAAATAAAGAAAGCATACCGTAAAAAGGCATTGCAATATCACCCAGATAAAAATCCGGGCGATAGTTCTGCCGAAGAGAAATTCAAAAAATCTGCTGAAGCTTATGAAATATTAAGTGATGCCGATAAGAAAGCTCGTTACGATCAGTTCGGTCATTCTGCCTTTGAAGGCGGCGGTGGCGGCGGTTTTGGCGGTGGCGGTATGAATATGGATGATATCTTCAGCCAATTTGGTGATATTTTTGGTGGCGGCTTCGGCGGCGGGGGCTTTGGTGGCTTCGGCGGTGGCGGTGGTCAACGAAGAGTGAAAGGGAGTAATCTTCGTATTAGAGTATCATTGACGCTAGAGGAGATTGCAAATGGTGTCGAGAAAAAAGTTAAGGTAAAACGAAAAGTCCAGGCTGAAGGGGTTACCTATAAAACATGCTCTACTTGTAATGGTAGAGGTCAGGTTACCAAAATTCAGAATACTATATTAGGTAGAATGCAAACAGCTGCTGTTTGTAGTACTTGTGGTGGTAGTGGTCAAATTTTAGATGGTAAACCTGGCGATGCAGATGCACAAGGTCTAAAGGTTGTCGAAGAAACGGTTTCTATCAATATACCGGCAGGTGTAGAAGAAGGTATGCAGTTAAAAGTACCTAATAAAGGTAATGATGCTCCAGGAAACGGAGTGCCAGGAGATTTATTGGTTGCCATAGAAACTCAAGAACATAGCACACTTAAAAGAGAAGGTGATAATTTACATTATGATCTTTATGTAAGTATTTCAGAAGCCGTTTTAGGTACTTCGAAAGAAATTGATGCAGTAGGTGGCAAAGTTCGTATTAAGTTAGAAGCGGGTATTCAATCTGGTAAAATACTTAGACTTAGAGGTAAAGGTATTACTAGTTTAAATGGTTATGGTGCCGGTGATATATTGGTGCATGTAAATGTTTGGACACCTAAAGAATTAAATAAAGAGCAGAAAGAGTTTTTTGAAAAAATGCAGGGCAATGATAATTTTGAGCCTAAACCTGAGAAATCTGATAAGTCATTTTTTGAAAAAGTAAAAGATATGTTCTCATAGGTCCAAAATATTTTGTTTTTAAATAAAAAACGTATATTTGAGATAATATTGGGCAACCAATATTAATTTTCTTTTTCATAGCAATTTTTTTCCCATCCTTGATTTATCAAGGGTGGGTTTTGCTTTTTAGGTCAAAAATGATTTCTCTTCCCATTGATTTAAAATGTTGTTTTATAAAGGAATCATAAAGAGCATAGCTAGTCGAAACATTTCAATATCTTTGAATAAATTGAGTACATGAGTCACATTTTGGTCGCTAAAGATGTCACCAAACAGTTTGGGAGCCATACCGCATTAAAAAACGTTTCCCTCGAAATTCCTAAGAATAGTATTTATGGTTTACTGGGTCCGAATGGGGCTGGTAAAACCACGTTAATACGTATTATAAATCAAATTACATATCCTGATCAGGGGTCCGTTTATTTTGACGGCGAACTATTGAAATCTGAACATATTGCACAGATTGGTTATTTGCCCGAAGAACGTGGCTTGTATAAAAGTATGAAGGTGGGCGAGCAGGCACTTTATCTTGCTCAGCTAAAAGGTTTGTCTAAAGATGAAGCAAAAAAACGCCTAAAGTATTGGTTTGAAAGATTGGAAATTGGCGATTGGTGGAACAAAAAAATACAGGAGCTTTCTAAAGGTATGGCGCAAAAAATACAGTTTGTGGTTACCGTACTGCACGAGCCAAAACTATTGATTTTTGACGAACCGTTCAGTGGTTTTGATCCTATTAACGCCAATATTATAAAAGAGCAGATCTTAAGCTTAAAAGAAAAAGGTACCTCTATAATTTTTTCTACCCATAGAATGGAATCTGTTGAAGAATTATGCGAGTATATCGCCTTGATTCATAAGTCTGAAAAAATACTGGACGGCAGACTATCAGATATTAAGAAAGCCTATAAGAACAATATTTTTAAAATTGGTTTAGAGACCGATAATCAAGAAGTACTTGTGCGAGAAATGCAAGATAAGTTTGATGTGCTTACCCAAGAGTATAATAGCATTGAAAAACAATTGAACCTAACCGTTCAGTTACCTTCTAACCAGTCTAGCGAAATTTTATCTTTTTTAGGTACAAGAGCCAATGTAAATGGTTTTGTAGAGACAATACCTTCTGCAAATGACATTTTTATTAAGACCATCCAAAATAAAAATCTGGACAATGAATAAGTTACCGCTAATTATAAAACGGGAATATATCGCAAAGGTTAGAAATAAGTCTTTTGTGGTTATGACATTTTTGAGTCCTTTTTTAATGGTTGGTATGATTTTGTTGATCGCATATCTTACCCAGTTAAATGATACTGATAAAAAGGTAATAGGTGTATTGAACGATAGTAGCTATTTTTCGAATGAATTTGTAACCTCAGAAGCTACATCCTATATAAATTTCAGAGATATTTCATTGGCTGCTGCTAAAGATTCTACCCTTAGTTTAGGCTTTTACGGACTTATTTATCTACCAGACGAACCTAATTTAGAGCAAGTTGCCCAACGTGCATTCTTTTATAGTAAAGATGCACCAAGTGCTACAATTCTAGGCAAATTAGAAAATTCGATTACCGGCAGATTACGGCAAGAAAGACTACGTGAAATGGGGTTGTCGCCAAAAGAATATGCTGAAATGGATCGCAGCTACAATATTAATATAGAAACATTCGATGGTAATCAAAATATAAAGGGTATTAATGAAATTAAAGCGATAATCGGTGGCGCTTTTGGGTATCTAATAATGATGTTCATTATTATATATGGCGGTTTTGTAATGCGAAGTGTTATTGAAGAAAAAACGAGTAGAATTATCGAAGTGATTATATCTTCTGTAAAACCATTTCATTTAATGATGGGTAAAATTATAGGCACTTCTTTGGCAGGTATTACCCAATTTGCAATTTGGATCGTTTCTGGTGCTATTCTACTATTTATCGGTCTGGCTATTTTTGATATTGATCCCGCTAGTTTAACTAAAGGTGGCGGTATGGCGCCGGGTATGAGCAATGGTGCAAATGTAGATGTTGATGCCCTTACTCAAAATATTCAATTATACGCTCAAGAAATTTTTGATTTGCCCATTTTTGCGATGCTGTTTTTTTTCATTGTCTATTTCGTTTTAGGTTATTTAATTTATAGCTCTATTTACGCTGCTATTGGTGCTGCAGTGGATAATGAAACCGATACGCAACAATTTATTTTTCCCGTAATTCTTCCATTGATGCTGGCGATTTATGTGGGGTTCTTTTCTGTATTCAGCAATCCGAACGGACCTATAGCTGTTGCATTTTCCCTTTTTCCTTTGACATCACCTATTGTAATGTTAATGCGTTTGCCTTGGGGTATTGGTGAAGGTGGCGTACCGGTTTGGCAATTGATTACATCAATTCTAATATTAATAGGTACTTTTATTGGTATTGTTTGGGTGGCAGCGAAAATATACCGCGTAGGTATTTTAATGTATGGTAAAAAACCAAGCTATAAAGAATTGTATAAGTGGCTTAAATATTCGTCATGATCCAAGAAAGTACAGAGAAAATAAAAGAAATAATAGAAGATGATATTTGGGGGTCTATAAAGAAATTTTTAGACCTAGGTTATCATTTCGGCGAAGGTGAAAAGTCTATACATATAACCATAGGGCTACTATTATTACTTACTGTGGCTTTTTTATTGACTAGTACTATTCTACAGGGAATACGTCGGTTTTTTACAAGAAAAATGGAAGCCGATGATAAACTCAAGTTTATCAGCATTTTTAAGTTTATTAAATATCTGGTATATGTTATAGTTATACTTTTTACAATGAGTGCGGCTGGTATAAATATTACCATTCTTATTACCGCATCGGCAGCATTATTCGTCGGACTTGGATTGGCTTTACAAGAAATTTTTCAAGATATCATTGGTGGTATTTTCATTATTGTAGATAAGTCATTAAGGGTTGGTGATATTATAGAAATAGATAATAAGGTAGGTAAGGTGTTTGAAATTAAATTACGTACCACAAGAGCTATTACCAGAGACGATAAAGTGATAATAATACCAAATCATAAATTCATTAGTGATATCGTTTATAATTATACCCAGAATCATAAAACGACAAGAGAATTAGTACGTGTGGGTGTGGCTTATGGTAGCGATATTGAATTAGTGACTAACTTGCTTTTAGAAGTTGTTAAATCGCAAAGAAATATTTTAAAGAGTCCGAAACCATTTGTCATTTTTGAAGATTTTGGAGACTCGGCTTTAATTTTTGCAGTGAACTTTTACATTACAGATAGTTTTACTGATCCACGTGTAAAAAGTGAAGTGCGATATAAAATCGATGCCGCTTTTAGAAAAAATAATATTTCGATACCATTTCCTCAAAGAGATATTCACTTGTTTCAACAACGTCCCTTTCAGCATAGTAATATTTCAAATGCAGAGAATAATGATAAAGCATAGCAGACTATTTCTGTATATCGGCTTGTTGATTGTTTCTATAAATTCAATGGTAGCGCAAACTCCAGATGTTTTTAGGTTAGAATATATGCTAATGCCAGAAAATAGTGGCGATGTTGAAACCTCACGAATAAAATTGGTTTTGAACGTACCTATTGCGGTTCGCGATAAAAAAGATTTTTTGGTATTGGGTGCAGAGTATAATAGATATAACTTCGAAGTACCAGATGATCTATTCCCAAATTCAGGAGATTTAAATAAGTTTCATGTACTAGATGTAAACTTGGCATACATGTATAAGTTGAGTGAAACTTGGCGATTAATAGGTGTTGTAACGCCAAGATGGTCGTCGAATTTTGTACAAGAATTACAGAAAGAAGATTTTAATATGAACTACACTGCTGGCGCATATAAAAATATAAAAGATGTAGATAAACCCTATATGTTGGTTTTAGGTATTTCGTATAATGGTACTTCGCCAATAGATGTTCCTTTGCCGTTTGTGTATTTCGAGAAACGATTTCATCCTAACTGGTCTTACACGTTAGGGGTTCCAAAATCGGGTATGAAGTACTTTACTAAAAAAGGTCATTTCTTTCAAACAGAAATATTTTTAGATGGGTATTATGTGAATATTCAAAATGATATTTTGTTGCCGGGTAATAATTTATCTACCGATGTCTCTTCTACGGCATTATTATTGACATTAGGGTATCAGTATAAGATAACTAAAGATATGTCCGTTTACTTTATAGGTGGTCGGTCTATTTATCAAAATAGTGCATTACGTAATGAAGATAGAGATGACATTTTTACATTGAACGATGCATCGGGTCTTTATTTTAGAACAGGAATAAGAATAGGAATTTAAAAAGCAGTTATGTCAAAAATATTAGTAATAGAAGATGAGGCGGCCATTAGAAGGGTGTTGGTCAAAATTTTATCCGAAGAAAACGATTCATACTCTGTAGAAGAGGCTGAAGACGGATTAAAAGGAATTGAAACTATTAAGAATAACGACTATGATTTGGTGCTCTGCGATATAAAAATGCCGAAAATGGATGGCGTAGAGGTACTTGAAGCTGCAAGAAAAATAAAACCTGAAATTCCGTTTATAATGATATCCGGACATGGAGATTTAGATACTGCGGTAAATACAATGAGGTTAGGCGCCTTTGATTATATTTCAAAACCGCCAGATTTAAATAGACTGCTAACTACTGTTAGAAATGCTTTAGATAGAAAAGTTCTTGTTGTAGAGAATAAAAACTTGAAGAAAAAAGTAAGTAAGAATTACGAAATGATCGGCGAGAGTAGCGAAATAGGTACTATCAAAGAAATGATAGAGAAAGTTGCGCCAACAGATGCTCGTGTTCTAATTACAGGATCTAATGGTACGGGTAAGGAACTTGTAGCACATTGGTTACATGAAAAAAGCGCTAGAAGTTCAGGTTCATTTATTGAAGTGAACTGTGCTGCTATACCATCAGAATTAATAGAAAGTGAGTTGTTCGGGCATGTAAAAGGGGCATTTACTTCGGCAGTAAAAGATAGAGCAGGTAAATTTGAAACTGCAAATAAAGGAACCATTTTCTTAGATGAAATTGGTGATATGAGTCTATCTGCCCAAGCAAAAGTACTTAGAGCGCTTCAAGAAAGTAAAATATCGCGTGTAGGTTCAGATAAAGATATTAAAGTCGATGTGCGTGTAATCGCAGCGACCAATAAAGATTTAAAAAAGGAAATTGAAGAAGGTAATTTTAGAGAGGATCTATACCACAGGTTGGCAGTAATTCTTATACAAGTACCAAGTCTTAATGATAGACGCGATGATATTCCGTTATTAATAGAACATTTTTCAAATAAAATTACAGAAGAGCAAGGTATGGCTGCCAAAACTTTTTCTGATACGGCAATTAAATTATTAAAAGCCTATGATTGGACAGGTAATATTCGTGAACTTCGAAATGTTGTAGAACGTTTAATTATACTTGGCGGTCAAGTGGTTTCAGAAGATGATGTAAAATTGTTTGCTAGTAAGTAGTCTTTAATGATTATTTAGTAGCAGCACAATTACCAATTTTATTCAATGCTTCTTGGGTAATTTCTTTGGTGCGTAAGTTGTAATATTTACTTCCTTCCGAAATATTCGGTTTTAGTAATTGAGCTTCACATTCATCGTGAATTCTACGGGCGAATGCGGTTGCATCTTTACAATTTACGCTCTCAACTACTTTATCAAGTGATATACGATACTTTTCTAGAGAAATATCAATAGTTTCGAACAAGCTCTTGTTATACGATACCTTACTAATTGCTGTTGTTTTTGATGTCGAATTTGTGTTCACCGAAAGTGCGTCGCTAGCATAGGCACTTTCATGAGTATCGTGAGATTCTAAGACTAAAATAGTATTGTTCGTAAGTTCTATAGATGCGTTCAAATAATTAATAGTACCTTCTAATGTAGTAGATTTCGTAGCAAGTGATAGTACTTCTATATTTTCAAGCATGCTTTCTTTTGCATATTTACAACCACAAACATTTAATTGATTCTTAGATTTTTCTAAAGCACTTAGCGCTTTGTAAGCATAAAATCGTGCTTGATTTATATCTTGTGTTTGTAATGCTGCATTGATTTGCGATTTCGCATAACCCATATTAGAATTTGCATATTCGCACTCTACATTCGAGCTGAATGAGGATAAGGATAATAGTGCAATAGCACAGAAAAAAAAGATATTTTTCTTCATAAGTAGGTATTTTAGATGTAAGATTTGGGATCTTACACCGATAAATTTATATCCTTTACCTTGTTGAAAATATTATTTTCGATACAATACACATCAATTAGGATGAACGGAATTTGTGAGAATTATATTACTTAGCTTTTGTTGCCAAATTAGTATTCATAACTATTAAATTTTATATTTCAGAATGGATAAAATAAAAGTAGACAATTATAGAACCAATAAGAACTTTAAAATCTCTGATAATGAGACTTTTGAAGATTTTGGTAAGTCTGAAAAGGAACTGAAAAAAGAATTATCAAAAATTAGAAGAGAACTAGGGGAGTTTCAAGATACTATTTATGCCCATGGTAAATATAGTATTCTTGTATGCCTACAAGGTATGGACACCGCTGGTAAAGATAGTTTAATACGAGAGGTG
>JANQUX010000008.1 GCA_030730545.1 Maribacter sp.
ATTATGGTGAGTTAAAGGCAGACCATCAACGCGATCATCAAGAAGAAAAGAAAGATCACGAAAAATTACCTTTTAATCATAGTGGTGCATCGCATATTTGTGTTGCCGACGTTTTTATTAATAACTACAAGTCAGAATTAAACGAAGTAGATTTTTTAGATTACACAGACGCAAATTTCTATTACCAAGCACCTTCTTCTTCATTGCACTCACCAAGTATTTTACAGCCGCCCCGTATTTCATAATACAATCGATTTTTAATTTTTTAGTTCAGATTCATATTTATGAATTTGAGCGATTCACATTGATTTATATGAAAAGATGCTATCACATATCATTAATTTTAGTTTAAAGAATAAGCTTATTATTCTTTTGTTTACCGTATTTATTATAGGGTACGGTTTATTTGCACTTTCTCAAATACCCATTGGGGCTGTGCCAGATGTCACCAATAATCAGGTTCAGGTAATTACAACATCACGTAATTTATCTACTCAAGATATGGAGCAATTCATAACATATCCGGTAGAGCTTGAAATGGCGAATTTACCGGGAGTCAAAGAAATTCGTTCGGTATCTAAATTCGGTTTGTCTGTGGTTACCATCGTTTTTGAAGATGATTTAGGAACATATTTGCCAAGACAACTTATTGCCGAGAAAATAGCTTCGGCTTCAGAGAAAATTCCAGCCGGTTTTGGTACGCCACAAATGGGCCCTATAACTACAGGGTTAGGTGAAATCTACCAATATGTTTTAGAAGTAGAACCAGAATACAAAAATGAGTATACCACGACCGAACTGCGAACCATACAAGATTGGATCGTAAAACGCCAATTGTCTGGTATACCTGGTGTGGTCGAGGTAAACACCTGGGGCGGATTTCTAAAACAATAAGAAGTTGCTATAAATACGCAGAAGTTAAATGCCATGAACATTACCGCCAGTGATGTTTTTAAAGCGCTGGAAACTAACAATAGTGTTTCGGGTGGCGGGTATATTGAAAAGGTAAATCAAGCATTCTTTATTCGCGGCGAAGGATTGATCTCATCACTTGAGGATATTCGAAATATTGTTATCACCACTAAAGGTGGATTGCCAATTTATATTAAAGATGTAGCTACAGTTGATTTTGGAACTGCAGTTCGTTTTGGTGCTATTACTGGTAATGGCGAAGGAGAGAAGGTATTGGGACAGGTAATGATGTTGAAAGATGCGAACTCTAAAAAAGTGATTGAAGCGGTAAAAGAACGCGTGGCCGAAATTTCAACTTCGTTACCAAAAGGCGTTTATATTAATCCGTTTTTAGAAAGAAGCGAGCTTATTGCAAAAACTACATTTACGGTAAGCGAGAATTTAATACTAGGGTGTTTAATTGTCATTTTTGTAGTCGTATTACTGCTTGGTAATTTTAGGTCAGGTTTAGTAGTCGCATCTGTAATTCCCCTGTGTTTGTTATTTGCATTATCGCTCATGTACATATTTGGGGTAGATGCTAATTTAATGAGCTTAGGTGCTATAGATTTCGGTATTATTATAGATGGTGCCGTAATTATTGTAGAATTTATAGCCTTTGAAATCACAAGAAAGCAACAGGAGATTAATAGTTTGCACAAAACAGAACAGCAGCAGCTAAAAGATGAAATCACTTTTGAAGGAGCATCTAAAATGATGAATTCTGCTATTTTCGGGCAGTTGATCATATTAATCGTTTTTATACCCATTCTGTCTTTAAGCGGTGTAGAAGGTAAAATGTTCAAGCCAATGGCCTTGACGTTTAGTTTTGCACTAATTGGTGCGATGATTTTATGCTTTACTTATGTGCCTGTTGCGGCATCAATCTTTTTAAAACCATTGAAAGCGTCGGACAAGAATATTTCTGTTCGTTTAATGAAATGGTTAAATAAGAAATATGAGCCCATTATAAACTGGGCATTACAAAGCAAGAAGGTTGTTCTGGGCATTGCGGCAATACTGCTAATTGGAGCAACAATTTTATATACGACTATGGGCGGCGAGTTTGTACCAACTTTAGATGAAGGTGATTTTGTTATTCAGCCCGTATTAAAAACAGGAACCTCATTAAGTAAAACGGTAGAGATTACTACCGAGATTGAGAAGATTTTACTCGAGAATTTTCCAGAGGTTCAGCAGGTAGTCACCAGAATTGGAGCTGCCGAAGTACCAACCGATCCCATGTCTATGGAAGAAAGTGATGTCATCATAAAACTAGCGCCAAAAGGGGAGTGGACTAGTGCAAAATCTAAAGATGAGCTAGCCGATAAATTCAAAGAAGCGTTAGCCGTTATTCCGGGTATGGAAGTAGAATTTACACAACCCATAGAAATGCGTTTTAATGAACTGATTACAGG
>JANQUX010000009.1 GCA_030730545.1 Maribacter sp.
TAGACACAAGAGAAAAAGAAGAATTTGAAGTAAGCCACCTTAAAAATGCCATTTGGGTCGGATATAAAAAGTTCGATGAAAAAAAGGTATTGGAAACAATTACCGATAAATCGCGACCCATAATCGTTTACTGTTCTATCGGTGTAAGATCAGAGGATATTGGCGAGAAGCTAAAAGAATTGGGGTATACCAAAATTCTTAACTTACATGGTGGTATTTTTGAATGGAAAAATAAAGGCAGAGAAGTTTTTAACAACAAAGAAATTGCAACCGATAGCGTTCATGCTTTTAGCAAACACTGGGGTAAACTTTTACAAGAAGGTGTTAAGGTGTATTAGTGAGGAGTTAGGAGTTAGGAGTTAGGAGTTAGGAGTTAGGAAAAATTAAAAAATTACATTGGCAATACTACAGAGCAACGAAGCAAAGCGAGACGAAAAAATTATAGATTTTACCCTTGCAAACTCAAACAATCTTTTATTGATTTTCACCAGAAACCCTGAATTGGGAAAAGGAAAAAGACGCTTAGCAGCTACTATTGGTGACCAAGCTGCACTTGATATTTATAAATTTTTATTAAACCATACTGTAGCGATCACCAAGAATTTATATGCCGAAAAAGAAGTGTATTATTCTGAAGAAATATGGAAAAACGATATTTGGGAAAATCAAAAATTCGGTAAAAAACTACAAGTAGGCGAAGATTTAGGTGCTCGTATGGCTAATGCCTTTCAACAAGGGTTTCAAAAGAAATATCAAAAAATAATTATCATCGGTAGCGATATGCTAGACCTTTCGCAAGAAGATTTAGAAAATGCTTTTAAAGCTTTAGAGAAAAACGATTTTGTGGTGGGCCCTGCCGAAGATGGCGGATACTATTTACTGGGTATGAAAAAATTTTTACCAACACTTTTCTATGATAAAGCATGGGGATCAGAAACCGTTTTAAAGGACACTTTAGCTGACCTTAAAAATGAAACTACTGCCCTTTTAGAAACAAGAAACGATGTAGATTATTACGAGGCCATAAAGGATATTGATGCCTTTGCACCCTATTTAAAACATTTAAAATTATGATGAAAGATGAACTTTTAGAATCTGTAACATACCTTAAAAATAAAGGTTTTGACAAACCTGAAATTGGTATTGTTTTAGGTACAGGATTAGGTAAATTGGTAGATAGTGTTGAAGACCCCATTGAAGCTCATTACAATCATATTCCATTTTTTCCTTTGGCAACTGTAGAGTTCCATACGGGTAAATTGGTTTACGGTACCATTTCTGGCAAGAAAGTAGTGGTAATGCAAGGTCGTTTTCACCTATACGAAGGTTACGACTTTTTAGACATCACCTACCCTATTCGCGTAATGCACATGTTGGGTATTTCTAAACTATTTATTTCTAATGCTGCCGGTGCAGTAAACCTAGATTACAAAAAAGGTGATATGATGTTGATCGAAGATCATATTAACCTACAAGGTGGTTCTCCATTAGCATTTAAAGGTGTTAGTGATTTTGGCGAGCGTTTTGCAGACATGTCTGAACCTTATGATTTAGATATGCGCACCAAACTAATGGCTATAGCAAAAGAGCATAACATCACATTGAAAAGCGGAGTTTACGCTTCTGTAGTCGGACCTCAACTAGAAACAAAAGCTGAATATAGAATGATTAAATTAATAGGAGCAGATGCTGTAGGTATGAGTACCGTACCAGAGGTTATCGTAGCCAATCATTTGTCATTACCTATTGTTGCCGTTTCTGTATTAACAGATGAATGTGATCCAGACAATTTAAAGCCTGTAGACATTAGTGAAATTATTGCTATCGCTGAACAAACAGAGCCTAAAATGGTGAAGTTATTTCAAGAATTAATTAAGCAATTGTAAGGTTTAGCAGTATTTGGCTACCATAAGTAAGCAAACAGTATTGTATGAGTGCCCACCAGCCAACCATTAGTATTATTATACCGGTATTGAATGAAGAAAAGAACATTAAAGATGTACTTTTCGCTATTTCAACCAATGCAGGCTCTGACCGCATTAAAGAAATACTAGTGGTTGATGGCGGTAGCACAGATAACACTGTTGCAAATGCTATAAAACATGGCGCATCTGTTGTTAAAAGTAAAAAAGGACGTGCTGCACAAATGAACCTTGGCGCGACGAAAGCCAGTGGTGATATCCTTTATTTTTTACATGTAGATTCTTTACCTCCAAAAGATTTTGACAGTGCTATTCTAAATGAAATTGAGCAAGGTTTTGAGGTGGGTTGTTTTCAAATGCGCTTTAATAGTAACAGCCGCTTTTTAAAATTCTTTTCTTGGTGCACCCGTATTAACCATCAAATTTGTCGTGGCGGAGATCAGTCA
>JANQUX010000010.1:0-3037 GCA_030730545.1 Maribacter sp.
GTATTTGTCGCAGGTGAAAATAAAAACAAGGGATGGATAGATGCCAATGTATTTGGAACCTTACAATTAGTGAAATAACTATTGCAGCACTACCTCACTATAATCTGATGTAATTACGATAGATCGATTACTATTATTTTTTAAGTGATGCCCTTTATGAATAGTTGTAATTCCATTTTTAGTTTCCACAATCTGTAAACCTGTTGGTAACTTCAATGTCGATGAGTTACCTTTTACATAAATATTGGTAGCCACCTTTGGCATTGTTACCGTTAACTCTCCATTTCTTACGCTAATATCCAATTCTTCAAAGTCATTACCCATTTCAAGAATGTGCACTGCTCCAAAATCATTCTTTACAAAGGCATTTTTGAATAACTTATTGATAGTAACATCAGACGAGGTTGCCTGTAATTGTAATTGAACCACCTCTGACAATGATATTTCTTCTGAATATGATGTACTTAATTGTCCGTAATTCCATTTCTGAACAGTAACCGGAGAATATGAAGCAGAAACAGTAGTTTCTTCGCCATCTATAGTAACGGCCCAAAGGCTTGAATGCGAAAGGTTCGCATTCAAGTTTTTGGTATTCTCAGCTAGTTTAACCTCACCGTGGCGTACATCCATTTTTATTCTGGTTGACTTTGGTAAGCTAATCTTAATGGTCTTTTTAATTTTAAAATTCTTTTGTCCCCCTTCATTTGAAAAGTAAAATACATTGGGTACATCTGCTCTATCTTCTCTAGAAGAACTTATAAATGTTCGAATCTCTTCTCTTTCTTTCTCTAAATGAGTACGTTTCTCATCTAATTCTTCTAGTCTCTGTTGTAAATCTTCATGACGATTTTCTCGTAATTCGGCTAATTCAGCTCGCCATTTATTATGCTTCCCAATTATTTTTTCACCCTTATTTGCATACTCCTCCATTTCCTCAGCCCATTCTTCTAATCGTTTTTGGTGTTTTTTATCAAAACTTTTCTCAAAATTCTTTTGCCATTTTTTCATGTACTTATCTCCATCCTCTTGATACTCTTCATAATCAAATGTAAAGGCATCGGTTAATGGTAGTGGTGGCATTTCTGGAAAAGGAGCTATCTGCGGTACACTTACTACAAACGATGCAATTTCAGGTACCTCAATTCGCATACCACCATGATTAAAGCTATTTTCAGAATCAAAACTTGTAAAAAAGTCATTGTTCTTAGATTTAGAAGATATTTTAATCTCTTTACTATTACCCATTATTTCAATAGGGCTATTCTTAAAATAATTCTCAGCTTCTTCTTTTGTAGCTCCTTCTAGGGTGATGGTGGCTGTGATAGCCACCTCATCCTTATCCCAAGTTTCAAATTCAATATCAGCGTAACTGGTATTGATGTTTACTACAGCATCTTCTGCTACAATAAAACGTTCTTGAAATGTTTTACGTTCTTCTTGCGCCAAAAGTGCGGTAGAAGTTAAAAGTGTACATGCAATGATGAGTTGCTTAGATACTGTTGTCAATAATCTGTTCATTTTTTGATAATTTTAATTCGTTTAACTTTCTTTTTAATTTCTGTAATAATTGTAATCGTAACTGTAAATTCTCTATTAATGCGGTTATCGTTTGGTCGTTTGGCCCTAATTCTTTTAGTTCATTATTTAATGATTTGTATTCAAGGTTTAAATTATTAAGTTGTTCCATAAAACTATCAATCAACTCTTTCGTATCTGGTGACACTTCTAATTTTGCCAGTTCCATATTGATATTGGCAACATAATAGCTTTCTACCTTTTTCAAATCCGGAGAAAGATCCCCAAAAGTGAATTCAGTTTTTTGTTCCTCTGTAGTAGCATTATTAACCACAGTTGTCATGTTACTATCATTTTCATTGAAATACAAAAACCCTAAACCAATACTTACAATTACCGCAACTGATGCCGCAATCTTCAACCAACTCTTATCTGTTTTCTTATGTACCGGTATTGATTCTTCTAACTTCTTTAAAAAGCGCTCTTCATGACCATGTTTAATAGTATGCTTTTGTTCTTTTCTATCCTTTTTGAACATTTCTCTAAGATCCTGTTCCATATTTATTTCCTTTTAATAGTTCTTTTAAATGACTTTTTCCTCGTGATAATCTTGTTCTGCAGGCAGATTCAGAAATTTCTAATACTTGAGCAATTTCTTGATGGTCATACCCTTCTACCAAAAACATAAGCACCACGTATTTGTATTTATCCTGTAACCCATTAATAGCACATCTAACTTGTTCGATGCTAATAGTAGCAGACACATTCCAATTATCATCATCTGCAACCACTTGCATATAACCTTCGTCTAACGAAACCTCTTGATCTTTTTTTGCTTTTAAAAAATCAATACTTTTATTCACAACAATCCGCTTTAACCAAGCTCCAAAAGTTACATCACCTTTAAACTGATTTATTTTTTGAAAAGCTTTAATAAACGACTCCTGTAAAATATCTTCTGCATCATCTCCATTTTTCACAAATCGCATGGCAACAATGTACATACCATCGCAATATTTACGATATAATTGCATTTGTGCCGTACGGTCATTTGCCTTACATTTCTCTACAATAGCGTTTTGAAACATGAATTAATTAGATTGGTTTTGGGTCGTTGTTATAATAAGGACGATATAAAAAATAGAATGTGGCAAAAATTTTTATTTTTACAGAATACTATTAAATCTTTTCATTGAAACAAGTTACAATTTCAAATGCCTATTTGACCTTAATGGTCCTTGATTATGGTGCCACCATTCAAAAATTACTTGTTAAAGGTGCAGATGGTGAGTACACTAATGTCGTGGTAGGTTATAACCATCCAAGTCGATATCGTTTAGATGATAATGTTTTAGGCGCTAGTGTAGGTCGTTATGCCGGAAGAATTTCTAATGGCGGATTTGTGATTGACAGAACTAGGTATGATTTGTTTCAAGAGGATGGAGTTCACCTGCATGGTGGCAAAGAAGGTTTTCATCAAAAATATTGGATCATCGACGAGGTAGACCAAAGCGATAAACCC
>JANQUX010000010.1:3047-12351 GCA_030730545.1 Maribacter sp.
TAAACCCTTCATTAAACTTACCTATGCAAGTAAGCATTTAGAGGAAGGATACCCTGGCAACTTAAACGTAAGCGTTACCTATAAATTGATGAATAACGCGTTGCAGATTATTTATGAAGGAATGACGGATAGAAGTACGGTGATCAACCTTACCAATCATTCTTATTTTAAACTAGATGCCAACCCGTACATTGATGATTATGAATTACAATTGAATTGCCCATATCGATTAGAGACGAAAGAAAACTTACTACCTACCGGTAATATAATACCCGTACGTAAAAGCGAAAACGATTTTCTTTTACCAAGAAAAATAGGAGTACAACGTTTAGATACCATATTTATAAAGGATGTCGGTAATGAAAAAGTTGCTGAATTACAATCGAAAACCTCTGGTATAAACATGAAAGTGTATACCAACCAACCTGCTTTGGTAGTATATACTCCTGCAGATTTTCCGGGTATATGTTTTGAGGCTCAAAATTACCCCGATGCACCAAATCAACCAGATTTTCCTAAAAGCCTCTTAAGACCTGGTGATATCTACAACAACATTTCTATCTTTAAATTCGATTTAGGCACACCGAGTTAACCCCTAGTTTAGCATTTCGATTCTTTACATGAAACTATTAAAAAAGCTTATTATAGGTATTGTAGTAATCGTAGCACTCGTTTATCTAGTAGCTATACCTTACATACATAGTGAAGCCAAAAAATTCAGTCCTTCAAAAACAGCTCTTTTAGATTTAAAAGGCAGCGAGTTAGAGGTAGATTATTCTAGTCCGTCAAAAAAGGGACGTGTTATTTTCGGAGAATTGGTACCCTTCGGTAAAATATGGCGTACAGGTGCTAATGAACCCACCACTTTTACCACTACCCAGGCAATACATATTATAGACAAAACACTGCCACCGGGCAAATATTCGCTATGGACAATACCTAATCAAGATAGCTGGCAGGTAATCTTTAATACTAAAATACCCGATTGGGGCGTAACCCGCGTAGATGGTAACCAAACCACGCATGAAAGTAAACATGATTACTTAATGGTTGAGGTACCGGTAAAAAAATTAGAAGAACCCGTTGAAGACTTAGCGATACAATTTGAGATTGTTATAGAAAATCAGCAAACACTAGACTTTTTAAGTTTAGCTTGGGATTCTACCAAAATTATGGTTCCTATTTACAAATAGTACCTTTATGCAAAACTTGTATATTTTAAGTTGTTACAATGAATTTAGCTAAACTTACAACATCAGATTTTCTTGAAGGCATCTATGCCAATAACGTCGCTATTGTAAGTAAAGCCATTACTATTGTAGAAAGCACAAAACCTGAGCACCGTATAATCGCTAATGAGATTATTGCCGGCTGTATTGCCAAAAAACATGATACTATAAGAATCGGAATAACCGGTGTACCCGGGGCAGGCAAAAGTACTTTTATAGAACAATTTGGTGGTATGCTTACAGACTTAGGTAAAAAAGTGGCAGTACTTACCGTAGATCCTTCTAGCAGCAGAACAAAAGGGAGTATTTTAGGTGATAAGACACGTATGGAAGAGTTGGTCAAAAACCCCAATGCCTATATTCGACCTTCAGCTTCGGGCTCTTCTTTGGGTGGTGTTACCCGTAAAACTAGAGAAAGTATTCTTATACTAGAAGCCGCGGGTTTTAATTGCATTTTAATAGAAACTATTGGTGTTGGGCAAAGCGAGACGGCAGTTCATGACATGGTAGATTTCTTTCTATTATTAAAATTAGCTGGTGCAGGCGATGAACTACAAGGCATAAAAAGAGGCATTATTGAAATGGCCGATGCAATTGTCATTACAAAAGCTGATGGAGATAATATAAAACGAACAGATTTCGCGAGAATGGAATTCACCCGCGCATTACATATGTTTCCGCCGAAGGAAAATGGCTGGACTCCTGAAGTGCTGACTTGCTCTGCAATTGAAAATAGAGGTCTAGACAAAATTTGGCAGTTGATAGATACCTATTGCAAAGACATGAAGGCATCCGGATTTTTTTCAACTAATCGACAACAGCAAAATGAGAATTGGCTTATTCAATATCTAGAGCAAGAATTATTATCCGAATTTTATCATCATCCGAAGAACAAAGAAATGCTACCTCAATTGAAAAAAGAAGTTATTGCGGGTCATACATCACCATTTTTAGCTGCTGAAAAACTATTGAAAGCCTTAAAAACGAGCTAAACTGTTATCGATGTTACTACGATTCGAGTACATATTCTTTAGTATAAAAAACATAACTTTGCATCGATTTCAAAAACAACCCAATGCAACCTGTTACCACTTCTCTACTTTCGGTCGTTGTTCCTTTATATAACGAGCAAGACAACGCGGCTCTTCTTACACAGAAAATCCACGAAAGCTTGGTTGGCTACAATTATCAAATTATTTACATCGATGATTTCTCGACCGACAATACCAAAAAAGTAGTAAAAGCACTTAAAGATGATAAGGTTCATTTAATCGAATTGAAGAAGAATTATGGTCAGAGTCTAGCATTGGCTGCAGGTTTTGATTATGCTGAAGGAGATTATATTATTACAATGGATGGTGATTTGCAAAACGACCCGTCAGATATTCCTCAAATGCTGAGCTATGCCGTTAGCGGTGAATTTGATGTTGTAACCGGTATTCGTCAAAAAAGAAAAGATTCTTTAGTTAAAAAAATTCCCTCT
Organism: Maribacter sp.; assembly: GCA_030730545.1. Classification (GTDB taxonomy): domain Bacteria; phylum Bacteroidota; class Bacteroidia; order Flavobacteriales; family Flavobacteriaceae; genus Maribacter. The sequence goes on from JANQUX010000010.1 coordinate 5,760, forward strand.
AAGATCGCCAACTTCTTGGTTAGGCGTGTTACCAAATTAGATATTAAGGACAATGGTTGTGCCTTAAAAGTTTTTACCCGAGATATTGCCAAAGATTTAAACCTATATGGCGAAATGCATCGGTTTATTACCCTATTGGCATTTCTAGAAGGCGGTCAAATTAAGCAAGTACCGGTAAAACACCATGCACGCCATGCAGGGGTTTCTAAATACGGCTTAGAGCGCGTTTTCAAAGTAGTGGCAGATATGATGCTATTACTTTTTATTCGTAAATACTTTCAACGCCCAATTCACCTTTTCGGTATCTCTGGTTCTTTAATGATTATGGCAGGTGTTTTCATTAACATTTATCTAATGATCATAAAGTTCGGTTTTGGGGAAGATATCGGCACAAGACCTTTATTGACAGTAGGTATGATGTTTATTTTTGCAGGTATTCAATTATTTACAATCGGTATCGTAATGGAGTTATTAATACGTACTTATTATGAATCTCAGAACAAAAGACCGTACCGCATTAAAAAAATAAGCGTAGGTGGCGAAGTTAAATAAGAAAGTAACTACCACATTAAAAGTCCTTATCAGTGCTGTTTTAATTTATTTCATTTTTACAAAAATCGATGTAACTGAGATAAAAGACATCTTGATAAAGAGCAATCCGTTTTACTTATTATTAGCTACTTTTTTCTTTATAATTTCTAAGTTTATTGGGGCAATACGCCTAAACCTATACTTTCATCAACTTAAAATTATGCTTACCAATAAGAGTAATTTTGAGCTGTACTTATTGGGTATGTTCTATAACCTATTTTTACCCGGTGGTATTGGTGGCGATGCATACAAAGGTTACATTCTAAAGAAAACCTTTGATATAAAGACTAAAAAAATAGTTAGTGTATTAGTATTGGACAGATTAGGCGGGCTATTATTACTGTTCATTTATGCCTGTAGCCTTCTTGCATTTCTTAAAATAGAATTACTAGATGGTTATCGGTGGATGTTCATTGCAGCCATACCACTATCGGTCATTGTATTTTGGCTATTGAATAAGAAGTTCTTCAATTTTGTATTACCCATTTTTTGGAAATCGACCGCATTATCTGCGTTGGTGCAATTGGCACAATTAATTTGTATTTGGTTTATTCTACTTGCCCTGAACATTGAAATGAATCAGATTTCATATCTCATCATTTTCTTAATTTCATCTATTGTTGCGGTAGTACCTTTAACTTTAGGCGGTATTGGTAGCCGAGAAGTAACTTTCTACTATGGTGCTAAGCTCTTAGGTCTAGATCAAAGTATATCGGTAGGTATTAGTGTGTTGTTCTTTTTAATTACAGCTTTAGTTTCGCTTATTGGCGCTTGGTATCACTTTAAAAAGGTAAAATTAGAACTGGCACAAACGACTACTGAATAAACTAGTACCTGTTAATAAATATGCAGCAAATGCATCTTATTAACGACCTTTTTTCGAGTATTCGGATTCAAGAATTTACCCTGAAGCCGTGTAATTCTAAACTGATCTACAGAAATTTGAGAATCCCAATCGAAACCTTTGTTTTCTAGCATACGCATTTCATCATCATTTACATACACCCAAATATCTTTTTGATTTCTTAATAGAGCGGGCGTAATAAGCTGAACAGGATGTTGATTATAGAAGTCTAACGACCAACTATAATCTTTTCCCACCTTATAAATACGATCCACAGGAATATCTTTTTCAGAAATAATTTTAGCCATTGAAGACCCACCTTGGTAATCTAATAAATTCGGATAAAAATGTAAGTTTAAAACCGCATTCAAAAGTAACGAAGCACAAACAGACATTGTCACTAATTTTACATAAGGCCCTTCTCTTTTTAAAGCATAATAAATTATAATAATGCCAGCTAAAATTAAGACAACATAGGCAACAATACTTCTTAATTTAAAAACATAGAAGCATATTAACGCCGATGCTATAAAGACAATGCTTAGTACAAAGTATTGCCCTATCATTAACAATTTTATCGTTTTTGCTTTATCTGTTCTATATAAGTTATAAATATATGAAGCCGTAATTACGGCAAACAGCGGAATGGTAATATTCAAGTAATGTGGCAGTTTAAATTGCGCAAAACTGATTATAACGAAGATGAGCGTAATACCACCAATGGTCAAAAACTCAAAACCAGGCTCATATCTAAATTTTATTTTTACAAAGCTTTTTACCTTATTATAGAATGCAGTAATTCCTAAAATTGTCCAAGGGAGAAAGACCCATAAGAAGGTATGAAAAAAGAAAAAATAATCGCTGCTGTTCTTACCGATACCTTCACCACTTAAGCGCTCAAAACTCTGTTCCCAAAAAATAAAAAATATTCCGCTACGATTATCTTTTCCACGAATCACCTTTTCAGGGTGCATATCGAACTGTAGGTAATAAGCATATAACATTGGGGTTATGGTGATGGCAAACACCAAAAGAGCCAGTAACACTTTCCAACTAATGAAAGCCTTCCATTTATTGGTATAAAATAGATGACATAGAATAGGCAGCCCGATAACCAAAAGTGCAATCTGTCCTTTAGTAGAAAAAGCAATACCCGCTGCAAATGCGCCAATAGCTATGGCAGAAGCACTACCTTTTTCTATATACTTTGCTAGCTGCCAAATTGCTAAAATGCTAAAGCCCGTTAAAACTGCATCTGTACGCACATCGATAGCCCCTAATACAATAGTCTGTGCAGTCATAAAAATCAATGCAGACAACTTACCAACTTTCTGATTATAAAGTAGACTACCCAAGCCGTAACAGCTATACGCCGCCAACAAGGTTGCTAATATGCCGGGTATTCTATAAGACCATTCATGAATACCGAAAATCTTATACGATAATGCTGCTAACCAATAATGCATATGCGGCTTATCTAAATATTCTTCAGGACCTTTAAACAGGCTAAAGAAATCATTCTCTTGAACCATACGCATTGCCATTACAGAAAATTGCGCAGAATCATTCTCGAATAGCGTTACAAACATACCTGCAACGTATACTAAAAAAATCAAAAGAATTAAAAACCAATACCTTAGATTAGATATCATAGGGAAAATTTGCGAAGTGCAAATATAAATAACTTTACAAACAACCAGCCGAATAACGAGCCTATAAGAGCACCAGTAATAACATCAAGCGGAAAATGTACACCAAGATATATTCGACTATAAGCAACCATAGCTGCCCATAAGACTAAAAAGACACCTAAATATTTAAGTCTTGATTTTAAAATATTACCAAAAAAAACAGCTAATGCAAAAGAATTGGACGCATGTGCAGAGAAATAACCGAATTTACCGCCGCAATAACTTTTTACCAATCGCATGTAGGGTTCAACTTCTGGATCATGGCAAGGTCGTAATCGAGCAACGCCATACTTAAAAAAATTACCTAACTGATCGGTAACCGTTATTAAAAGAGCAACAGAAACTAATAGCACTAAAGTTTTTTTACCTCCATATTTCTGAAAAGAAAGAATCAGCAAAAAAATATAAAGCGGTATAGCGCTAAGCTTATGGGACAGGAATAGAAAAAAATTATCCCATTGTGGCGTACCTAGTCCATTGAGGTATAAAAAGACATCTTTATCTAACTGTAATAGCTCTTGAAGCATAATTTAATCTTCGTATCTAGATACTTCGCGATCATAAAAAGCGGTAGCAGCAGCAATTAAGGTTTCTGCCTCTTCTTCTAATTCTTTTTCATCTTCTTTAGAAAATTCTTCAAGCCATTCTACCTCATCATCTTCAAGATTGATTATAAACCTTGGAAACTCGGTATGCACTACAAATATTGCTGTCGGATAATCTGTATTATCACCCAATAAAAATTTCGGAAATTCCATAAAAAATGTACTATATAAGGTTGAACTATAGTGCAAATAGCGATGACTAGACCGTTATTGTGCGATTAGTTTTTTGGTTAAATAATTAAATCGAAGATACAACATAATAGCCGACGCCGATAAACCGGTGAGCAAGCCTATCCATATTCCGGTGCTTTTCAAATCTGTATGTAGGCACAAGTAATAACTTACCGGAAAGCCAATCATCCAATACGAAATAAATGTAATTACGGTCGGTATTTTTACATCTTGCAATCCGCGTAAAGCACCCAAAACGACGACCTGTATACCATCGGATATTTGAAAGAAGGCTGCCACCAACAATAGTTCGGCAGCTATAATCAACACTTCGGTGTTATCTGCAAAATTGGTCATATCATCAATATCTAAATATAGTGACGGAAACCAATGTCTACCTAATAAGAAGAGTGCTGCAAATACAATTTCTAATATTAATGTCAATAAAAATATAGACTGTGCAATACGTCTAAGCTCTTTAAAATTCGCTAATCCTTTTTGGTTACCGACCCTGATCATAGCGGCAATGCCCAGACCCATACCGAACATAAAGGTCATACTACTAAGGTTAAGCGCGATTTGGTTCGCAGCCTGTGCATTTTTACCTAGAACACCACTTAACCACACTGCCGAGGTAAAAATACCGACCTCAAAAAACATTTGTAAAGAAGATGGAAAACCTAGTTCGATAATCTTTTTCATGACCGTTTTTTCAATTTTTTTAAAATTGAATCCGGTTACATAGTACTTAAATTTATCTTTCGTTTTTAAAATAAACCATAGATAGAGTACCATAAAAATTCTGGAGACCAATGTACCAATAGCTGCACCGACGATACCCATTTCTGGAAATCCGAAATTACCGAAGATCAACAGATAGTTTAAAACAATATTGATAATATTGGCTACTATAGTGGCATACATTGGGTATTTCGTCTGCGACAACCCCTCAGAAAATTGTTTGAATGCTTGAAAAATTACAAGTGGCACTAATGAAAAAGCAACCAAATCTAAATATGGCAATGCCAATTCTACAACCTCAATAGGTTGTTTCATTACATACATTACCGGTTTTGCCAATAAAATAACTCCGAATAATGTCAACCCTAAGACCGTACATAATACCAAACCATGCTTTAAAGCACTTTTGGCATTTTCTTTATTACCAGCACCATCAGCTTCTGCCACTAGAGGAGTAATTGCGGTCGAAAAACCTATACCCAAAGACATGGCAACGAACACAAAGCTGTTACCTAAAGATACCGCAGCCAGTTCTGCAGTACCCAATTGACCTACCATAATATTATCTGCCAATTGCACGAAAGTGTGCCCTAACATTCCTAAAATAACAGGAACAGAAAGTTTAATATTATAGCGAAATTCTTTGGTGTAATTCTGTAACAAAACTTAAACTAAATTTTTTGCAAAGGTACCGTTAATTGAACGATTTATTCACTTCAAAAAGAGGTTTAAAGAAAGGTGGTCTTCAATTTATTACGATTATTGTACTGAAGTTAAAACTATGAAAAGGTATAATATACTTTACGATTATCTCCAAATACAACCTCAATTAAATAAGTATAAAAACAAGAATTAAAACAAGAAGCATAATTGTAACTATTTGTATTTCAATATTATAAATAGCAACTAACTCTTAAGCAAACACAACTTATCGAAGCATTGGCACTTAATTATTGTTAAACTATACACTTTAAGAATACTAATACGTAGTACCGTGTCGTTATTAACTACAAACACACCAATTACCATTAATTATTAATTTTGTGAACCAAGATCTATTAGTTTGGATTATCGACGATGACGATATATCTAAATATGTAATGAAGCGATATCTCAATCAATTATCGGTAAATAATATTGTCGGTTTTCCAGATTCACTTCAACCGCTGAAACTTATTCAAGATAATTATAATTCTAACGAAGAATTACCTGATATCATTTTCCTTGATTTACACATGCCAGTATTAAACGGTTTTCAATTCATCAAAGAATTTCAAGATGTAGCGATGAAAATCGATAAAAAGATCAAAATCATTATGTTGACCTCTTCAATAAATGCAGAAGATGTTGACCATGCAAAAACGTTTCCTGAAATTTCTGACTATTTCATAAAACCGATAAAACATAGAGACCTCTCTAGAATTTTAAATGTAGAATTAAAAAACTAAAAATTATTCTTTAGTTTTTGCCTCATTCCAAAATACATCCATCTCTTCTAAGGACATATCTTTAAGTTCTTTGCCAATTTCCTTTGCCTTAATCTCAAGGTATTGAAAGCGTTTTATGAACTTTTTATTAGTTCGCTCGAGAGCATTTTCGGGGTTTACGCCAAGAAACCGTGCATAATTAATCATAGAGAAAAGTACGTCGCCAAATTCCGCTTCAATTTTCTCCATGTTTCCTGCTTCTACTTCTACCTGTAATTCAGCCAGCTCTTCTTGCACTTTTTCAAACACCTGTTTAGGTTCTTCCCAATCGAACCCAACACCAGAAACTTTGTCTTGAATTCTATTTGCCTTTACTAAAGCAGGTAAGCTCTTTGGCACTCCCTCAAGCACACTTTTCTTTCCTTCTTTTAACTTGATCTGCTCCCAATTTCTTTTTACATCTTCTGCATCGATAACTTTTACATCGCCATAAATATGTGGGTGCCTATTCACTAACTTATC
>JANQUX010000011.1:0-9132 GCA_030730545.1 Maribacter sp.
AAGCCAACATGGTAGTTGTTAATAACTGTTTGCGTTTCATTAATGACCCGAACCCCGCCAGTACTAGGCTTATTATTGCCTATAAACACATTACCATCTACCAATGTTTCGTTGCCATGGCGCATAGTCAAGGTTCCGGTGCATTCAAAAAATGTATTGTATTTAAAAGTGTTATTGCATGACTTGTTAGAGATAATTTCATGCTCACCATTAGTTCTATCAAAATAGTTAGATTCAACCAAGGTGTTCGATTTTTCTAAAGCATTGTGGCTCGTGCCTATTCTTAAAGTTTCACCTCCGTTGTTTCCGTAGGTAGGTCGTGGTCCAAAATAGTTATGATCAATTTGGTGGTTGTTCGCTCTACTATCTTCAGTATCTAAACCAACGATCATGGTAACGCCTAAATTCTTTTTACCTGCAATATGATTGTGATCAATACGATTATTTTTTCCGTAGATGGTTATCCAATAATCTTGTACTTGGCGCTCAGGGTTATTAAAGTTATCGATTACACATTCGGTAAGGCGAGAATTATTAGCCATTTGCTCTCTACTTTTTCTGAAAGATATAACAGCGTTGGTAGGCGTATAGCCATTTTTGAATACGAGACCTTTAACGATTAAATGATTGCCAGCGATTTGTAAATTAGATGAGCCAGATAAAATCACTTTTCCCTTTTCTTCAGCGATAAGGGTAATAGGTTTTTCTGCTGTACCGTTTGCTTCGAAGACCAGTTCTGCATCCATCCAAATTCCATTTGCAAGAACAATGCTATCACCTGGTTGAACCTTGGTCAGCGTCTCTTCAAATTCAGCTACGTTTTTTACCCGTTCTGTTTTTTGTGCTATGGCAAATGAGCAAGTAAGTGTTAAAAAAGAGAATAAAAAGAGGCGTTGTAAATGTTTCATATGTTAAAATTGGTAAACCAGTTTGGTTTACCAAAAATACAGATATTTGCAAGACTACCAAATATTTAACAGTTAATAGGTCTGTTTATTCCATTATTGTTGGTTTAATAAAGCTAAAATTAAGGATTTGAAAAATTATATAGAAAGTAGTCAATTGAGTGATTCTCTGATAGCTTCTTCTATGGCTAAATACGATGTAGAATTTATAAAACCAATTGAAAAGGATTGAACATTTGTAAGATGCTTGGTTGTTTTCTCTCCGTTTTGTCGACCAAAACCAAATACTGTCATATCTGACCTACTGACATAATTGTCCGGATATTCGTCATCCTCATGATGCAACATATACAATACTCGAGGAGAATTTTTATCTCCAAAAGCCATCCATTCAGGTGATGGTAAATCTCCAGTGAAAGGTTCCGTAATTTGGTGTTTTACATTGTCAATAGAGGCATACCAAAAATCTGTAGTATCCATTTCTCCGCCCGGTACTCCTTCATACTGTACCCAATATTTATAACCAGGGCTAATTTGAGTCATTGTAAAGTCGCAACGATCTGGGTAAAAATCCCATTGACCTTGCCACTGTTTGTTCTCTGAAAAATAAGTGATGCGAACATGGTTTTTAAGCTCAATTTCCACCTCAGAGGTTGATGGTTCTGTACCGGCATTCATAGGGTGAAAGTAGTTGCCATCTTGTCGATGAATAGCGTTGGGGAAGCCTCGATATTCCCCTTTATGAGCTGAACCTTTCTTATTGTGAAATCCAATCCAATCTGCACCATCTTTATCTATCATACTCGATAAGCCTCCACCTTCCTTTTCGAGATAGTAGGTTGCCGATGGTGTAGTGACAATATACGCAGAACCTCCTCCTGCTGATTCATCTATACCATGTGCTAATTGAACTTTGATTTCGGTACAGGAACCTAATACTAATAGTAAGAGAAGTAATAATAAATTTCTATACATGATAAGGGTTGAGTTAGGTCGATATAACTTTAATCTTAGCGCTACGTCTCAACAAATAGCCTATACCGGCAATAATCAGCGCACAGACTACAAAGAGTATACGTCCCCATAGGGGGTTGGGAATAAGGGCCATCAGCAAAATACCTCCGCTCATGACGAATACCATACTGCCCAATTTATTTCTTTGCTGGCGGTCAATATCGTCTTGTTCACCATCTGTAATAACAGGTCTTTCAAAATCCTCGAAAAAGCGATTAGTCTCGGCTTTGTTTTTGTCTTTAGCTTCGTTGTAAAAAAATGAAGTCAAACAGAAAAATCCTCCAGTTATGAACACATGACCGGCAATCGTCAGGATGATGTTCATGTCAACGCTTTCACGATTAGTTAGCGATTCGATACCGAACATACCGGCAGCAACATCTGCTGTAAACACATTTACTACCAACCATGAAACGAATAACCCTAAGACAATGGTGACCCAAGGAGCCCATTGGGGCGTTTTCTTAATGAAAATTCCGAACAAAAGAGGCACCATCATAGGTACTTGCACCATAGTTGAAACTGAAATCATAAGTTCAAACAGACTTAGCTCCTTTAGCGATGCGAAATACCATGCGGTAATTATTACTCCGATACCGGTTATAGTACTGACAATTCTACTGATTTTCAGCAATTTTTTGTCCGTGGCCTCTTTATTTCTTTTAGCTAGAAAGGGTTGATACATGCTTCTTACAAAGATTCCAGCATTTTTATTCAAGGCCGAGTCCATTGAAGACATTGTCGCAGCAAAAAGACCTGCCATGAGCAATCCTGCAGTACCCATAGGCATCATATTTCGGGCAAACTCGTAGTATATGGCATCTCCCGCTTTACTGCCAAGTTGCGTATAGCCTTCGACAGCATCTGGTATTAAGCTGGCAGCTGCCCATGGCGGAATAAACCAGATAATTGTTCCAAAACCCATTAAAGTCATAGCCAATAAGGCCGCTTTCTTGGCATTGAATGAGTCTTTTGCATTAAGCCATCGAAACGAATCGTGAAGATTCATCATGGTTATAATCTGCTTTGGTAAAAAGAATACAAAAGTACCGAACAATATTAGGGGGTAGTTCATATCTGGGCCAATAAGAAAACCGCCTGGAAAATTCTCTATCATTTTAACAGGACCACCAACCTTAATCAATGCCACTACCGCACAGGCTACAGAAACAACTGCCACTACCAAGGTTTGAACAAAGTCCGATGCCACAACACCCCATGCACCTGAAAGCACCGATACAAAAAGTACCGTAAGCCCTATCACAACAATAGTCATGCTAATGTCTGTTCCAAAAACAGCGCTACTAAAAACCCCTAAAGCGTTTAACCAAACACCAGCGTTGAGAAAGGAGAATACTATTAATGCAAAAGAAAAAAATAGTTCATTGTCAGGTCCAAATCGCCTCCCTATTGCTTGAGTGGGCGTATCTACCCTCATTTGTCTGAAACGATAGGTGAAGTACGCCCAACCGCAAAAGTAGGCGAATGTATTGCCTAGATAAACGGCGCAAATTGCAAAACCATCAGCGAATGCCTTACCTGCTGCGCCTGTAAAAGTTACTGCCGAAAATTGCGCCATAAATGCGCTAGAGCCGACCATCCACCATAACATTTTACCTCCACCTCGAAAATAATCGCTGGTGGAGTTACTTGCCATTCGTGAAAATACTACGCCAATAGCGAGTATTAGAACAAAGTAGAGTGCTATTACTAGATAGTCGTAAAACATAGTTTTTTGTTTTTACTCGATAATCGGGATTAAAAATTATTAAGGCTGCCTACCGAACAAGTAGGTTTGCCTCAAAAAAAAAAGTATTAGGCACTTTTAAATTCCTCGAAACTTTCACTAAGTTAGTTTACTGCAAATGCCGAACATCGGTCCAGTTACTATTCGTTCTAATTAAATCAATAAGTTGTTGGTATAGACTTCCTTCCTTAAATGATTGGTAATAAGTAAACGATTCACCGTTAATATCTTTAACAAATTCTCGAGCCAAAAACTGCCAATTTCTTTCGGTGTCGCCTTTAACTTTTGGCTGGTTGTCAACTATTTCTTTAGGTAATGGCAGCTCTCTCCATGTTTTATTTTCATCCCAAATGTATAAAGGACCCATGCCATAATGCCCTTTAATATAAATAGCTCCTTTTGTGCCATAGAATACGATATGGTCTTCGTTGAACCGTGGGTTAAGACCGCCATGTTTAAATAGGATAGAAACAGGTTTGTTCGCAATTTTACTTTCTAGTTGAGCCATTACGGTATATGACCATTCTACATTACTTTCTCCCCATTTAAGCGAAGGGTCATTAAGGTCTTCTGGGATATGATCTCGTCTATTTTTAAAATTATGAACACCTTCAACAATAGGAGCCCTTCCTAAATCATCACGAACTTCTCCAAGTATCGATAAAATATTTTCACCAATAACCGATGTTGCAATAGACATCATATGGGTAAAGTTGTTGTTTAAACGACCACCACCATCTTCTTTGCGATGAGACCAACCAAAAGGAATATCACGCTCTAGATTAAAGTGAGATATAAACTCTGCCTCTACTGGTTCCCCAATTACGCCCTCAGCTACTAATTGTTTTGCATGTATAACACAGGGCATATAACGAAAGCTAGATGCAAATGCAGTTTTTACATTTTTCTTTTTTGCAAGGTCATATAACTCTAATGCAGATTCTCCAGTATCGGTCAATGGCTTGTCGCTGTATACATGACAACCAAACTCAATGGCTTGCTTTATGGTTTCGAAATGTGCACCACCTGGGGTGGCTATAGATACGATATCGGGCTTACAATCTACCAATGCTTTTTGCCAATCGGTACCGTAATATGAAATAGCCATTTTTTTAGCGACCTCTTTAACCACATTTGGTGTTCTACCAACTATACCTACAACCTCTGCACCTACTGCCCTAAATGCATCGGCATGTCCTTGTCCAGCAAATCCGGTTCCTGAAATCAGGACTTTTAATTTTCTATCCATGTGTAGCTCTTTCAATAAATATTAGTTCTATAAGATGTATTTTACCAGTTCCATAAAGTTCCATCTTCCAAACGACTAACGGGGAGATAAGAGCGTTTGTAAGGATATTTTTTAGCAGCTTCTTCATCAAAATCAACACCCCAGCCAGGTTTGTCATCCATGTAAAGTAAGCCTTGCTTCAACTCAATTTCATATTTAAAAACTTCATTAAGTTCTGGAGTGCCAAAACCAATAAATTCTTGAATACCAAAATTAGGTGCCCATAGATTAAAATGCATATGAGCCATTAAACAAATAGGGGATAGATCAGGAGCTCCATGAGGAGCCATACGAACATGATATAGTGAAGCGAAGTCGGCCAATTTTTTTAAAGGGGTCAATCCGCCACCATGAGTTACTGCAGTTCGTACATAATCAATCCACTGATTTTGTATTATTTCTTTAGCATCCCAAATGGTGTTAAATTTTTCGCCCGTAGCCAGAGGAGTATTAGTATGTTCTCTTATAACTTTATAACCTTCGGCATTTTCTGTGGTCACTGCATCTTCAATAAAAAGAAGATTATACGGTTCTAAGAGTTTACATAGTCTTGCAGCTTCAATTGGCGTAAGTCTACTGTGTACATCATGGCAAAGTGCTATGTCAAAACCAAATTTATCTCTAGCCTGTTTAAAAAGTTCAGGAATAAAGTTCATGTACTTACTAGTAGACCATTCTTGTTCTGGCGGTAAGGGTCTATTACCTTGCAATTCATAATAGTTTTTTTTGCCTTCCATAGTGCCATAAGTACCTTTTGTTTTAGGTATGGTGCATTGCAAACGAACCGCTTTGTAGCCATCTTTTATCATGGCCCCTAGGTTTTGAAGAACCTCTTCAATGCTTTCGCCATTAGCATGACCGTAAATGGTAACACCTTTTCTACTTTTTCCTCCAAGTAATTGGTAAACAGGCATATTAGCAAGTTTTCCTTTAATGTCCCAAAGTGCCATATCTATTGCAGCAATAGCAGCAATACTTACAGCCCCATTTTGCCAGTAGGCGCCTTTATATAAATAATTCCAAATATCTTCAATTTGATGGGCATCCTTACCTAAAAGGCATGGTGTAATATGTTCTTCTATATAGGTTACAACGGCCATTTCCCTGCCGTTAAGTGTAGCATCACCTAGTCCGTAAGTGCCATCTTCTGTTATGATCTTAACAGTAACAAAATTGCGACCAGGACAGCAAACAAAAACTTTTATGTCGGTTATTTTCATACGAGAATCTAATTTGATTGCTATTTGGATTTCAATTTAAAACATAGCTATTCAAGAGATTAGTAACTGTAAAATATTACTCTTGGGTAGGTAAAGTACCAGGGCCAACTGTTGCTTCTCTAAACCAAACTTCGGTATAGCTACCGTTTGCATATTGCTGATCAATATCACCGTCATATACATCGGCACCTGTGCTCCAAACAATATTATCTTCAGGAGATTTGCCATTGGTTTGATTGTATGCACCTTGTTTGAAATATTGAATTTCGCCAGCATATGCATTTTCGCGTTCCAAACCATCACGACCTATTGAGGCATATAGTGTTTTAATTTGTTCAGGTAAGGTTTTAGTGAATTCAGAAGCTAATAGATTCTTAGTGAACTTTACGGTTTCATGTCCGTCACTTTTAAAAGTCAGGTACATGATGCCTTTGTAAACATTGATTTCATAGCTAAACTCTTCACCTAATTCGATACCATTTTCGGGTTCTGCAGGAGGTGTTGTAGCATCAGCCCCAACAACGGACATATCATTGCCCCAAACAGCCGAAGAGTAATCCCATCTTTTTGAATTATCACCTTCTGTGTTGATTTCATAATTCCAGAAAACAGAACCTTTTGTATGCCCCGGAAATTTCTTATAGAATATCTTTATAGGTTCATTCTCATGTCCCTCATCACTATGTATTTGTCCTACCACAACAGCATAAGATGCGGCAACTCTTGCATCGCCAGAAGTAGATACATGTTGCACTTTTAACGTCCCGGTTAATTTTCCCCCAGTCTCAGGGATCCAATGTTCTTTTTGTCCTAATTCTGTTCTTGTATTGCTAGATGTACGAGATGTTATGCCGCTGTTAGGTGTTTTGTAAACTACCCAATCCGTTTTTCCATCATTGGCAACATAAAAGAAATCATCTTTGGCGTAATCTTTAAGATTATCTTCATAGGTGCCATCACCTAATAGAATTTTCCATTCATCCATAAACGGAATTACATCACTAGGATATTTTACAGCGGTTTCAATTTCGGGTGTTGCTTCTTCGTTAGTATCTGAAGCTTTCTTTGAATTGTCTTTGCAGGCAAATAATACGAATACTGCAATGATGGTAAATAGTGATTTTTTCATTTTATAATCTTCTTACGAGAGTGAGTTTAATACATCAGTTTTAGCGGTAAATTTTCTTCAACTAGAATTTTACCAGAGTTTTTTATATCGTTATCTGAATACCTGTTGTTTTTAGCGCCCCAAAGACGAGCTACTATTTGTACAGGGTTGTCAATGAATTTATTGTTGGCAAGATTTACATTGATAATGCCATAGGTGTTAAGTAGTAGACCTTCTTCAGCTTGTGATCCACAATTAGTAAAAGTGCTATTGGTCACTATCAAATTACCACCAACGGTAGATTCGTCGTAGCCGCCTCTGTAATAATCGATCACATTACTTGCAACGCCATCGAATAGGCAATCCTCAATGGTAATGTTCTCGGCATTGTATTCACCTTTGTCATCAGTTTCTTCAGATAGTTCTAAACCATTCGCACAATCTTTAATTTGTGTAGACTTAAAAGTAATATATTCAGAGAATGACAATTTGTAGGCTTTTAAAACATAATCGAAATTCGATATTTCACAATCAATTACGGTAAGGTTGTAAAGGCTAGACATATTGTTCTTTAAACTGGCAAAAGCATATTGTTCATTGTTGCCAATTAGATGAACATTTTTAAGGGTAAGTTGACCTTTTGGGTTCATTTCAAAAGCTGCGGTTTCAGCAGCTCCGTTGTATTGGATAGTAGTTTTTTGCGCAGCTTGAATGGTAACTATTTTATCAATTTTTATAGGTGAACCTACATCGTAGCGAGCAGATGATAAAAGAATAGTATCTCCACTACTTGCATTGGTAAGAGCACTGGTAAGTTCGGCAACGGTACTTGCTGAATGAGTTTTGTTTTCAGTGTTCTTTGAAGTTGTGTTAGCATACCAGTCAGGACCGTATTGAGATACATCCATCATATTCTTATTATTCATAGGCTTGCCGACCACAGCACCGACCTTATTATTGTCAGCTCTAGAGTTACCGAACAAATCGTCGGTGATTTGGTCAAATTCAAATCCGTTATAAAGTTTGAAATCATCTAGTGAATTATCAGGCATTAAAATAGATTCATCAGCTACGGTAGTCCCAAAATCTTGTTTTTTGAGTCCGTCAACAACATCAAACATTAGACCTTGATTATTGATTACATTGCTTTTAAAATCAATACCATCTATAGAGTCGTGTGCAACGATAGGTTGCTTATCACTCTTATCATTATAAATAAGGTTATTTGCTACAATAGTTCGTATTGGTGTGGCAGATCGAATCTCAGATTTAGGCAGAATATCTATTTGGTCAGTATTGGATCCTACGCCAAATTGCCATGGCGATACACAATTTACCCATGAATTGTTAGCGATAACAACATCGGTAACTTGTAAATATCTATTCAATGGCGATTTTGGAATACCGTTCATTACGGCAAGCGGACTCCTAAAAGTTTTTCCGTTTAAATTGTAGAAATAGTTATTGGTCACCCAGTGTCCCGTTCCAATTAAACGTACACCACCAATTTGTTCAGAATTTTCATCCCCAATAAACATATTACCATCGATAATGCAGTAATTACCATGCCTGGTAACTAAAGAACCTTCGCTTTTAAAAAATACATTGTTTCTAAATTCATTGAAATTTGTCTTACTAGAGATGACTTCAACTTCACCATTACAGTGATCAAAATAATTATTGGCGACAAGAGTATAGCTAGGTGCCATAGAGGTAAAACTATTGCCGATTTGTATGGTCTCGGCGCTTGGGCCACCTTTTGGCGGTCGTGGTCCGAAATAGTTATTGGTAATTTTATGGTAGTTCTTTATACTATTATTTCCTGCAAGGTCAACTCTTACTGTTGGTCC
>JANQUX010000011.1:9142-12340 GCA_030730545.1 Maribacter sp.
TGGTCCTCTATTAGATTTTCCGGTAATATAGCAATGGTCTAGCTCATTGTGTCGTCCTTTAAACAACACCCATAAATCGGTATCATTTCGTTGAGATTTATTGAAATCTATAATTGTACTATTGATAACCTTAGAATGATTAGCGACCGAATCTTCACTAATTCCAAAATCGATAACCGCTTCAGAAGGCGATGATCCATTGGTAAATTGGAGTCCGTCAACTACTAAATACTCACCCGCAAGTTTTAAATTAGAGGAGCCCGTTATTAAAACTTTACCAGGCGTTTCAGCTCGCAGTGTAATTGGTTTTGGCTCATTACCATAGGCAATAAATTTTATCGTAACATCTTTCCAATCCCCATTCGCCATAACAATTTCATCGCCGGGTTCTGCCTTAGATATCGCAGTGTTCAACTCATTAATATCATTTACGGTTATCGCACGGTCATTAGAATTTTCAGCGCATGAGATGAGTAAAAGAAGGGTAGCTAATAGTATGAAGCACTTTTTCATTATAGAATTGTTAGATTGGTTGAACTTTAAAAGGCTTAAAAAAGAGGGGTTTATAGATGTAAAAGCAATAAACTGGTAAACCAGTTTGGTTTACCAAAAATACATATATTTGTAAGAATCGCAACTATTTAACATAAAACCAATTATCCGAATATAAAAAGGTAATTAAAAATGATAGAAGATAAAAAAGTATTATCAAGAAGGAATTTTACGAAGTTATCTACTGCAGCTCTTGCAAGTGTACCATTTATAGGGCTACCTAATGAGCTTTTTAATTCGAAAAAGACCTTTAATGAAGACATTCAGGTGAATGTATTCTCTAAGCATTTACAATTTTTAGATTATAATGAAATGTCGGCTGCTGCGGCAGAAATCGGTTTTAACGGACTAGATTTGACCGTACGCCCAAAAGGGCATGTATTACCAGAAAGAGTTGCCGATGATCTACCTAAAGCGGTAGAGGCAATGAAAAAGTATGGCTTGAATCCGCAAATGCTGACCACAAATGTTTGGGGATTAGCCGATGACACAGAAATGAAAGTGTTATCAACAGCGAGCTCCACTGGTTTTAGTCATTACCGTACCGGTTGGTTGACGTATCCCGAAGAGATATCAATAGAAGAAAGTCAGGCGAAATATGCAGGCGAGGCAATTAATCTGTCAGAGGTCAATAAAAAATTGGGCTTGATAGGGTGTTATCAAAATCATGCAGGCAATCATGTAGGGGCACCAATTTGGGATCTACCACCCATTTTATCAAAATCTGATACTGATTATTTAGGATGCCAGTATGATATTAGACACGCGGTAGTCGAAGGCGGTAACAGTTGGCAATTAGACCTACGTCGTATAGAATCTTTTATAAAATCAATAGTTATAAAAGATTTTAAATGGGGATACAAAGACGGAAAATGGCAACCGATCAACACTCCGTTAGGGGAGGGTATGGTAGATTTTAGCAGCTATTTTTCATTGCTTAAAAAGTATAAGATCAATGTGCCAATATCGCTACATTTAGAATATGATTTAGGAGGAGCCGAACATGGGGCTTCACAAATTACAATAGATAAAAAAGTAGTCTTTGCAAATATGAAAAGAGATTTGATTTTTATCAAGAATGCTTGGCAAAGCGCTGAATAATAAAAACGTATACACACTTATAATGACCAAACTATCAACCGCAACAAGAGAGAAATTAAGAAAGGTAAGCACGGCAACCGTTGCCACCTGCCTCTTTAAAAAGGGACTTAAAAATCAGTTTATACAAAGTGTAAGACCATTAAAATTAGGTAGACCAACCATGGTGGGCGAGGCGTATACATTGCGGTATATACCTGCACGAGAAGATTTAAATCCCATTACTGTTTTTAGGGATCCTAAGCATTTACAGAGAGTAGCCGTTGAAGAATGTCCAGAAGGTAGTGTAATGGTTATAGATAGTAGGCAAAATGCAAGAGCGGCCTCTGCAGGTTCTATTTTGGTGACACGATTAATGGTAAGAAAAGCTGCGGGTATCATTACCGATGGTGGTTTTCGAGATTCTGCCGAGATCGCAGATTTAGATTTTTCATCATATCACAATAGACCAACAGCACCTACAAATCTAACTTTACACCAAGCTATTGCTATAAATGACCCTATTGGTTGTGGCGACGTAGCCGTTTTTCCTGGTGATATTATATTAGGAGATGATGACGGAGTGATGGTGATACCGGCACATCTTGCCGATGAGGTTGCCGATGAATGTATTCAGATGACGCTGTATGAAGATTTTGTTTTGGATATGGTGCAAGGAGGAGAACCTGTGATAGGACTCTACCCCATGGTAAGTGAAGATGCAAAAGTAAAGTTCGAGAAATGGAAGTTAGGTAAGATGTAATTGACTTATTTAAGTAAAAAAAAGGTGATTAGCCCTATAATAGAACTTATCACCTTTTTTTTATGTAAAATATTTTAGAAGTTTATTCTATTCACCCCCTCTAGCAGGATAATCGTTCTTGTTGACATAATCGATGGCATTTAATATATCGTCCCAATTTGGTCTAGCAAAAGGCATCGTTTGTACTGCACTTGCATAGAGGGTATTATCAGGTCTGATTAAAAATAGACCAGGTTCAGAAAATGCATCGGGTTCTTTTTCAGATGTTTTTTTGGAAATAAATAATCCCCATTCGCGAGCAGTTTCAATAGGTAAATTATACCCTACAGGCAGTTCTGCAATTTTCCATTCTTTTCCAGCTTTTTTTGCACGTTCTTCACTATCGCTACTAATGGCAATTAAGTGCACTCCTCGGTCACTAAAATCTTTTAGCCGTTTGGTCAAAGCTTCTAGGTAACTCTTACAAACGGGGCAATGAAGACCTCGGTAAAAGACCAGCATAGTAAACGATTTACTAGTCTGATCATATAAACTCCATTGCGTATCATTAATTAAAGGTAGTTTTAGTTCAGGTACTTGTGTTGTGGGTTTTATCATGATAATAGTATCTTTTTATTAGTATTTCGTAAAGGTATAGTTGCCTTTTACAAAAGCTTTGTTGTATACCTTTTAGAATTGATGCAATAGGTAAAGGGGTAAACAGCTATTTATTGATTATCTGATAACCATTTCTCGTACTTGGCCAATTGTGAGCTAGAAAGTATAGTTTCTAGTTGACGGGTACGCTCACTATCGATAGTTCCTAA
>JANQUX010000012.1:0-6441 GCA_030730545.1 Maribacter sp.
TCGTTAGTCTTGGTGCATTGCTTCATGATATTGCAGATGCTAAATTTAATGATGGTGATGAATCTTTGGGTCCGAAAATGGCAGAGAATTTTTTATTAAGTCTGGGTGTACCTAAAAGAACCATTAATCACGTCACCAATATCATCAAATACAGTTCATTTAAAGCCAGTTTAACCGATGGAAAGATGAAGAAGAAGCTATTCTCGTCTAAAGAGCTTAAAGTGGTACAAGACGCCGACCGTTTAGATGCCATTGGTGCCATTGGTATTGCCCGTGCATTTAATTATGGTGGCTTTAAAAATAGGGCACTTTATGACCCTAGTATATCGCCTAATTTAGAAATGAGCAAAGAAGAATACAAGACATCTGAAGCACCTACTTTAAATCATTTTTATGAAAAGCTCTTATTGCTTAAAGATAAAATGAATACAGAAACAGGCAAGCGATTGGCTGAAGAAAGACACCAATATATGATCGACTTTTTAGAGCAATTTTATCAAGAGTGGAATCCTTTAAAAATTTTAGGTTAAATTTAGAGAACAGTTCAGCAACATCAAACCATTAAAAAAGGGTCTCCATTTACATGGAGACCCTTTTTGCATTTTATATATTTTACTATTACTTCTGTGGCAACTCTCTAGTTAACCAACCACTTCTGCTTGCTGTTACAATTGCATAAGGTGTGATCCAAAAAAGACCGAAGGTGAAAAGCACGCTGTAAGAATATGCCCAAATAGACTCAGAAAACGAGTATCTTTTAGCATAGAACAATACTGGAAAAGTTGATAAAACCAATATACTTACAAAAGTAGAACTTAAGAATAATAATGGATGTGTAATTACAAATACTAACATGAACAACACAAATGGGTAGCAAAGTACAATTCTTGAAAATTGGCTAAAGAACAATAATCTTGTACCAGCTTTTGGTCCTTTTCTAAAGTTAGTAAATACATATTTAGACATTTGAATGTTCTCACGTACATTACTTCTACCCCATCTAATGAACATTTTATAAAGTCCTTTATATTTTTCAGGAACATTAGTATAGGCAAATGCATTTCTTTGAAACAATACGTGGAAACCTTGCTTTAAGATCATGTTCGTCATAGCTCTATCTTCACCAATATCTGAAGCTTGACCCATAAACGTTTGATTAATCCACTGATCTAAACAACCGAATACTGCAGTAGCTCTGTAGGCTGCTAAAGCACCAGGAGTACATAAAACTGAATTTAAAGTACTTTCAGAAGAACGAACGAACTCAAAACTTAATGCGAAACTTACGTCTAACATTTTAGGTAAAATCTTGTCATTATTTAAAACCCTAATGTTACCTGCAACAGCACCACAGTTCTTATCTACAATGAACGGACTAACTAAATTTCTTAAGGTGTCTTTATCAACAATAGAATCACTATCAACGGTTACGAATATTTCACCTGTACCTTCGTTAAAACCTCTGTACAATGCGTGACGCTTACCCATGTTCTTTGGTTGCTGACAGATAGAAACTCTATCACCTAATTCTTTCTTGGCTTCTTTCATCCAGTTCCAAGTATCATCTTTACTACCATCATCGATAGCTAATAATTGAATTTTGTGCTCTGGATAATCGCTATCGGCTAAACTTTTCAATGTTGCCCATACTTGTTTACCTTCATTATATGCTGGTACAATAACCGTAACTGTTGGTAATTCTTCATCAGAAACAGAAGGGATTGCCTTGTACTTTAAAAATCTGATAAAAGTATAAATGAAGAAAGTTAATTTAAAAACAAAAAAAGCAGCGGCTACGATCATAAAAATTAATCCGATCATAGTGCTTCTTCTCTCTAAATGTAATTGAGTGAAGTCATTTTGTAATATGTATGCTAAATAAGCTGAACCGAACATTAGCACAAAAGTACTACCCATTACAAAGATGCCCCATGCGTTGGCATTTTCTATTAGATGTTTGATTCTTGAAAAGAAAGATTTCTTCTCTGTTTTCTCGGTATTGTTTTTTAATGTTTTCATTTCGTTTTTGGTAGTGCTCTTGGTTTTTATAAATGGTTCTACTATTTATAACTCTGACCTATTTACGCGCATAAGTTGCTTTTGGATGTTATTTTAGTAAAAGTTTTTAAACATTTTTTTTAGCTATTACTATTGCACGTATTATAATTCTAACCTGCTAATTTAAAAGCTTAAATTTTTGACTTATTTGCAATATTCCACTCATTTTCATGAGTTTAGATCGATTAATTAAGCAAAACGCTTTTTTATGATATATTTAAAAATTAAAAGAATTCTGACGAAAAATGTATACCTAAAACTTCTTTTGAGTTTTTCTTTTAGTTATGGTCAAACAGATAAAGAAATAGTACAGCTACTTTATGAAAAACCCGTTATTTGACGTTCTCCTGATATAATTGCGCATACCGATTTTTGGCTGGTTGAATTCTAGTCAGCTTGTAGAGGCAATCGGCACACCCTGTAAAAATGAAATAAAAATTAAACTCCTCGACTCAAGAGCATGAGGCATACTTATGAACTCATATTTTAAGGGACGCCTGAACGATACGGGCAAGTAAGCCTCAAAGAATTAAACCCTCAATGAAGGATTAAAATAACTTCAACTGACCATCTTTATAAGCTTCATGTAAAGTAGTATTAAGTTTTGGGAATGTTTTACCTT
The DNA here is from genome assembly GCA_030730545.1 of Maribacter sp. Taxonomy (GTDB): domain Bacteria; phylum Bacteroidota; class Bacteroidia; order Flavobacteriales; family Flavobacteriaceae; genus Maribacter. The sequence continues at coordinate 2,681 of JANQUX010000012.1, forward strand.
CAAAATATTTACGCTTTGCCAAACGTACCATATCATGAATTTGAGTAGCTATAATACCATCACCCCTACTTCTTAATCCAAATCTGCTATCGTTTAATTTTCCACCATGGCATTCTTAAATTTGATGCAGTACCTTTTCTGCTTTGTCGGGTAACGTTTTGCGAATCCAATCTGTAAATATTTCACCAATTGCTCCATTTAGTCTTACTACGGTAAATGCCATAGATAGCGCACCATGCTCTGACACTGCCTTTGCCAAGCTCAAAATCTCGTGACTATTGATGCCCGGTATAATTGGCGCTAACATTGCATTAACAGGAATTCCATTTTCAGACAACACTCTTATGGCTTCCAATCGTTTCTTAATAGTAGTAGTTCTAGGCTCTAATATTCTTCTTGTTTCTTCGGATAATGAAGTGACGGAAATGTTGACACAGATTAATCCGTATTCATTCAATTCCTTTAGAATATCCAAATCACGCAAAATCAAAGCGTTTTTAGTTATGATACCCACCGGATGCCTATATTTTAAGAAGATTTCTAAACACTTACGAGTTAATTGAAATTCTTGTTCTGCAGGTTGATAGCAATCTGTATTACCAGATAAAACAATAGTATTAGCCTTCCAACTTTTACTTCTTAATTTAGCTTCTAACAGTTTAGGCGCATCGTGTTTCACCAAAATTTTTCGCTCAAAATCTAATCCGGCACTATAGCCCCAAAACTCATGTGCATTTCTGGCATAGCAGTAAATACAACCATGCTCACAACCTTGGTACATATTCATAGAATAACTCATACCCACATCTGGACTAGTTACTTTATTCACTATTGTTTTTGGAAAAACAGGAATGTATTGGGTCTTATTTCGATCAGCAACTTCCCCTTCTACTCGGCAGAATTCGAGAAAATCGTCTCGTTTTTCGTAACTATATGCTGAGAATTTGTTGTTCGTATTTTTTTGGGCACCTCTACCTTTCACCGATGCAATAGAATTCATTAAATAGGATTTATTCCAAAATTATGGAAATAATCCTAAATTACTTAATTATTATATTTTGAATTCTATAAATAACTACATTGGTTGAATGAAAAACATAGCTGTTTTAGCATTGCTTTTTTTCACCTGTTATTGTTTTAGCCAATTAGCTTCACCAAGTCTTTATGGTGAATATGATGTATTTATTGATGAAGAATTTAACCAGAATACGTATCATAAATCAACTTTCGGCTCTGAATTGACTTCATTTAAATTTATTGCTCCTGAAGTTGATGTATCCTACTAATTCGGTATAAATTCTCAAGAAAAATATTTCGCAGAACAAACGGGTCCGCCGACCTATATTGCCTATTTAAACGAGCATTTTGAAGGGTTCGTATGGGGATTTTCCCCAAAACTCTTTTATGAAGAAGAAGGCACACGTGTTGTTTTTATACCAAAGTACCACTTCGGAAAAATACGTGCCAAAGGTAATTTCTTAGATTCTGATGATGTAACACTAGAAAAAATTATAAAATCGAAAATGTATTATTGGTCTTTTGCTTTAGGTATCGAAGAATCTAAATGGTCTAACAATGCTACTTACGGGTTTTACCTTATATATAATGGCTTGAAAGCCCGTAACACTTTAAATCAGCTCGATTTAAATTCACAACAATTTTCAAAAAACAACTACAATACAAGAACCGTAGGCATTGGCCTAAGAATCTCTTATAATTTTAAAACACGGGATCAGGTTATTTAACACCCACTTGAACCAATTGCTTTTTTGTACCTCTTTTAGCGTAGAACCTTAATTCATCTTTCTGGTAATCAATATATGGTACAGATACCATTAACGGTAAACGAGCCTCAGTATCATCAATAACCTTGCTGTATTTCATATGTCCGTTTTCATCCAAGCGAATTAAAAATACATTTCTATTTCTACTTAAACCTTGCTTGAACATGATACGATCATCGCTCAGTTGTTGCGGATTCTCTGAAGAAGTACTTATAAAAAAGTATGTAGTATTATTTTTGGTATATGAGCTATATGATGCATAAGCACCATCGCCCTGTGTAACCTCTGTTTTATTTATATTTCTAGCCCAAACCAAATCTCCTGTTGCGCTTAATTTCGCACTGATAATATCATTATGGTGATATCTAGTAACCATAACGCGCCCACCGCTAGAGTTAGATTGTACGCTGTTACTGGTAAAATATTCTTCGGCATTAAATAGAATGTTTCCCTCTTTGGTGATATCCATTCCTTTGAACACTAAATCTTTTATCGCCTTATCATCTTCACGCCCAAATTTATCCATCATAAACTGTTCAGAAAACGGATTAAATTTTTCAGATTTCATCTCTAAAGTTTTCGGGTCTAAGTTGAAATATGAAATTCCGTTATATCGATTATCTTTTCTATCCGCATAAAAACCGATACAAAGCAATTCATCGCCTCTAAAAATAGGTTTCAAAGATTCTGGAAATTTACCTGGCGTGTAAAAAGACTGAACACTTCTACCGCTGTTAGAAATTCGAACCATTTCATATTGAAACTTACGTTCAGTAGCATTAAAACGTTTCTTTTTAAAGTATGCCTTACCAACCAAATACACATTCTGTAAATCTTTTGAGAAGACTATATTTTCGAATGCATAATTCTTTTCTTCTACCTCATCAGAAAAATCATGCTCCATTAATTTATTCAAGTTGGCATTGAATACATGAATTGTATGCTGATCAACCTTTCTTTTCTTGTAATGTGTAGTTATGGCAAAAGCCGACTTATCATCATTAAATAAAATAGAAGTTGTAAACCCAGACGAAAAGTTTCGGTTATAAAAATTTCTATCTAAAGGCTGCTCTACAGGGTCAGACTCAATAGCCAAAATAGTTTCTTTGGTAAATTGAAATTGTGAAAACGGACTTCTATGAACTTCATATTGGTAACTCTTATTTCTATAGCTATACTCTAAAAACAACAAATACACTTGACCGTTACGCACATATGCATCTATAAAGTTGGCATCTTTCAACTTATAATTATATTCAGAAACGAGTTCTAAATCTTTATTATAATGTTCAATGAAATACCCTTTTGGTCTTAGTATAATACCTGTATAATAGGCACGTACCACAACAGTACCCTCGTTACCATCATCTGCGATAGCAAGCATGTTAGAGTATCTATATTTATCATGAAATTTTTCGCCAATAGTATATGATACAAGTTCTTCTTGAGCAAAAGAACTAACTACATTAATCAGGAACAAGAATAAGAATGCGCTACGTTTAAACATAACCAGTTTGGTTTATGTCATGAACCCGGAAAATTTGCCTTTCTTTTTTCTAAAAATGCAGTAGTACCTTCGGCAAAATCATCTGTACCGAAGCAAGCACCAAAGGCTTCAATTTCCTGCTCATAACCATTTACAGTATTCTTAAAACCAGCATTTACTGCTTTTATTGCATGAGCAATGGCAACAGATGAGTTATTGGTAATTCTTGAAATAATTTTATGGCACAACGGCAATAATTCTTCTTGGGTAGTTACATGATTTACCAAGCCGTAAGCATGTGCCTGTTCAGCAGTAATCATACCCGCGGTCATAATCATTTCCATAGCTCTACCTTTACCTACTAACTGTGGTAAACGTTGTGTACCACCATAACCAGGTATAACACCTAGAGAAACTTCTGGTAATCCCATTTTGGCATTATCACTTGCTACTCTAAAATGACATGCCATTGCCAATTCTAATCCGCCACC
>JANQUX010000012.1:6541-12288 GCA_030730545.1 Maribacter sp.
TATTCTCTTTCGGAAACTTTACACAGAAGACCGTACCCTTACCTAAATGAGACGTGAATTTGATCGTACCCTTGTATGTTTCTACAATATTCTTTACCATACCTAAACCTAATCCCATACCGCTAGTCTTGGTAGTAAATTTAGGTTCAAATATTTTTTCTTCATTATCCTTTTCAATACCATGACCATTATCTGCTACAGATATTTTAACCATATCACCTTCAGATGCTACACTGACCAAAACTCTAGGCGATGCTACATCTGGCACGGCCTGAATAGCATTTTTTACCAAATTGGTTACCACACGTATTAGTTGTGTTCGGTCTAATTTCGCAATTATTTCTTCTTCATCTGCGATGAAATGTATGTAATCTTCATTGAAAATATCTAAAGCCAATTTCACGATTTTTACCACGTTCAACGTTTCGTTTTGTTGCGCTGGCATTTCGGCAAAATTTGAAAAAGCTGAGGCAATGCTGCTCATGGTATCTATTTGCTGAATTAAGGTATCGGAATATTCCCTTAATTTTTCATGTATCTGCGGGTCGCTTGGATCAAACTTGCGTTCAAAACTTTGTACCGTTAATCGCATAGGTGTCAACGGATTCTTGATTTCATGCGCCACCTGTTTTGCCATTTCGCGCCATGCCTGCTCACGTTCGCTACGTGCTAATTTTGCCGCACTTTGCCCAAGCTCATCTATCATACCATTATAAGCGTCAATTAGCTTTTCAATCTCTTCGCCTGGGTTGTCTATATAAATTTTCTTGTTCTGTTTGTTCAAGTTTGTTTTCCCCATCATCGTAGAAATGGTCTCTAACGATCGAGTAATATACTTCGATATAAAAAATGCAAAAGCAATTGCCATGAGCAACATCAATAAATACACTCCAGATAGTCGAAATAAAAACTCTTTTAACTCATAATCGTTGAATGAATTATCTTCAAAATAAGGTAGATTAAGAATACCTATGGGTTTAAATTTTTGATCAGCGATATAAGAGAAAGAAGCTTTGTATTTATCTCCTGCCAAAGCGTTTTCAAGTATATAATGTTTATTTGGACTAATCTCCAATTTGTTCAACACCTCAGCATCTAAACACATAGAAATAGAGTCATTGGCAAATTTTGGACGTGAACTTTTTATTAGTTCCCCATCTAAGCTGTAGATGTTAAAATTCATGTTTTGCACCACTGCAATCTCATAAATTTCATTTTTAAAAATAAGGTCTAGATTTTCGGTAGTAACCGGATAGGTCGTTTTCTGAATGGCAAGGTCAATACTTTGGCGTATTTGCTCCTCTTTACGCTCCATTCTATTCTCATGGTAATCTTTAGATTGCTCACGATATTGATACACCGTAACACCCGCAATCAAAACCGATGCTATAAGCACCAAAAATATCATGGAAAGGAAAATGCGCGACCGTAAAGATACTCTTGTTAGCAAGGTTCAATTATTTCGTTTAAAGTTAACAAATATCGAACCAAATGCTTCAATTTTATAAATCACTCACAAACTAAAGTTTAAAAGCTATTATATAATTCAAAACAAGAGCTCATTAATCCAAATTACACTAAGAAAATCATATAAAACAGTATGTAAGAAAAGATAAGCAATGATTAATCTATTAAAGGACTCTTTAACACCATGTCAATCTAATTTATAATTGATTTTAGTAACATAAGATTAAACCTAATACTTTGCACCACTATTTTATGTAGCTAGAAAGAAGTTATTATGTATAATAATAATATTTGGAAGTAATTTCTTACTTTTATTTACGTTAATACTATGTTGTAATTTACCTTTTTTATAAAATTTAGGCATGCTATATAAGTCACTATTAACTTTATTCACCATATTCATTACCCTTTGCACCCCTATTGCACTACATTCTCAATACGCTGAGCAGCTTACCTTTCAGCATATTCAAGAAGGTATGTCTCAAAGCAGTGCAACCGTACTCTTAGAAGATAGTTTTGGTTTTATTTGGATCGGCACCCGAAATGGACTCAACAGATATGATGGAAAAGATTTTGAAATCTACACCAAAAGTCTAGATGGTAAAACTGGGCTCAACCATGAATATATTGTGGCTTTATATGAAGATGAACAAAATATTATCATCGGTACAAATGAAGGATTAAGTCTTTATGATCGTAGTTTAAATATTATAACGCCTTACCCCTTCATAAATGAAGGTGAAGCTATCAAAAATGAAGTGTTTGAGATTATAGTTAAGAAAGACGGCATACTCTGGTTAGGATCAGAGTCTAGTGGTCTTTATAGTTACGAAATAGAAACTGGAAAAGTAAAACATTTTCCTCCACCTAATAGACATATAAAAGTTGGTGATCTTCGGCTTAATAGAGTTATTAAAATTGACGTTTTAGATGCTAACCGCGTTCTAGTTGTTTTTACCTATAGTAGCCTAATCCTTAATTATGAGATGGAGATTATTAGTGACATAGTGCAAACAGAGGCCATAATCGCCGGCATAAAATCATCAGAAAATAGTTTGTTATTAGGTTCTGGAACTGGCTCTCTATTTAAATTGGCCATTGAAGAAAATTCAATTGGTATAACCAAAGAAAAAGAAATCAGCCCAGGTTTTGGTATACTATCTTTAGAAAAAAATCTTGATGATGAATTGTGGATAGGCACCGAAAATAACGGTTTATATATTTATAACGATAATCTAGATTTTATAAGACATATAGAGTACAGTGTTACAAGACCAAATTCTATTTCTGGTAATTCTATATGGGCATTATTATGTACACGAGATGGTACCATGTGGATAGCGCCTTACAAAAGCGGACTAAATATTTATGATAAAGAATATTATAAATTTAAACATATAAATTCTGACCCATTCAACCCTAAATCGCTTAGCAATAAATTAGTGAATTGCTTTACCGAAGACGACAAAGGCAACCTTTGGATCGGCACAGATGGCGGAGGAATAGATTATTGGGACCGTGCTTCAAATACATTTGACAATTATTCATTAAGGGATAAAACATTTCCCAGTAATGTAGTTCTTTCCATATTACAGACCAAAGATGACGAATTATGGGCGGGAACATGGACCAATGGTATTGCCGTTCTCAATACAAAAACCAAAAAAACAAGCGTACTAACTTCTGAGAATTCATTTTTAAAATCAGATATAATAGTTGATCTTTTAAAGGATAAAAAAGAAAGAATTTGGATAGTAAACTATTTTGCAGGAGTGCAAGTATATGATCCCAAAACAAAAAAACATCAAAATATAAAACTTAATTCAGAAGTTGATAGTAGTATAATTAACTCCATATACCAGATTTTTGAAGATAACCAAGGTAATATATGGATAGGAACCGTAAACACAGGTTTATTTAAATTGACAGAAAATGGTGATGAATGGACATCAGTTCATTATCATACCAAAAATTCTTTAAGTAATAATTTCATCAATGCTATCATTCAAGATAATGAAGATACCATTTGGGTCGGTACCCAAAGTGGTCTTAACAAATACAACCCAAAAACCGATTCATTTTCAGTAATCGCTAAGAGCGATGGTTTAAAAAATGACGCTATTAAAGGTATTATAGATGACCAAAACAGCCATTTATGGATGAGCACCGAAGAAGGTATCATTAGATATAACGACAAAACCGGAGAAACAATTAATTATGATGTAGGCGATGGTCTTCAGTCAAAAGAATTTATCTCAAGTTCATCTATAACCACTAAAAAAGGTGAATATATATTTGGTGGCATTAACGGCTTTAATATTTTTACTGCAAGCGAGGTTGAAAAACGAAAAGACACACTTACCCTATTTGTATCTGGTTTAAAACTTTTCAATCAACCAGTTTTACCGAATGATGATTTTGGGATATTAAAAAAAGATATTAGTCAAGTAGACTCCCTAACCTTTAACTACGACCAATCTGTCATCAATATAGACTTTAAAGCACTTACTTTTCGACATCCAGAAAGTGTTAATTATGCATTTTACCTTGAAGGTTTTGAAAAAGATTGGAATTATGTCGGTAATAATTCTACAGCGAAATACACAAACTTAAATTCTGGAGAATATATACTAAGAATAAAATCTACAAATTCTGACGGAGTTTGGGTCGACAACGAAATAGATCTTCATATTACCGTTACCCCACCTTACTGGCAAACATGGTGGTTTAAGGTATTAATGATTGCGCTTATATTGTTATTGTTCTATATCGTGCAACATATTAAATTACTGAATATTCGAAAAAATCAGCGTAGACTAGTACTAAAGGTTGCTGAACGTACCAAAGAATTACAATTTCAGAAAAACAAACTAGTAGAAGCAGCAGACAACTTAACATCTAAAAACGAGGAAATTCAACGATTTACGTATGCCGTTTCTCACGATTTAAAAAGTCCGTTAGGTAACATTAGAGGTCTTGCAAGTCTAATACCTTTAGAAGTTTCTTTAGAAGACCATCCAGGTCTAGCCGAATACTTGAGTCTTATCGATGTTTCTTGTAACAATATGAACGAATTAATTTCTGATATCACAGAAATAGCAAAACTGGGTAAAATCGATAACAAAAACGAGTTGCTAAAAACTAACGAGCTATTAGACCTATCTAGAAATTTAATAAAAGGAAAGCTAAAACAGCTCAATATAGAACTTACAATTACTGAAAATATGCCCGATATTTTTGGTGACCGTAACAGAATACTTCAAGTTTTTGGCAATTTCTTAGATAATGCCATTAAATATATGGGCGACCAAGAAAACCCTAAAATAAAAGTCACGTACGAAGATAATGGTGACACGAACAGCTTTATGGTCATTGATAATGGATCAGGTATGAATGAGGGGGCTCTAAAAAAACTATTCACCCCTTTCGAACGTTTTCACGATAATGTCAAGGGTACAGGTCTGGGGCTCTATATGGTAAAACAAATTGCCAATTCTCATGGTGGTACCATTATAGCAGAATCAGAGGGAGAAGGAAAAGGAGCAACATTTAAACTAGTTCTACCAAAAGCTAAAATTGCAGCACAAAATGCTAGAAAATCTCTTATCTCTTAAATTCTGAAAAATTAGAATTAAACTTTAATATTTAAGCAGTTATGCCTCGGGGTTTTTATTTCGAATTCTCTTGTATAGCTTTATCCCTAGCATTAAAAGTATACTTAAAACTATAATACCTAAAACGCCAAAAATCCAATTAAAAGAGCTTTTCAAAATTACTAAAAACACAATAGCAAATAGAATCAGCGTAGCACCTTCATTCCATATACGCATGAATTTAGAAGTATACTGAATATCATCGCGTTGAAACTTCTTGAAAATTTGATGGTTTTTCAAATGGTAAAGAATCAACAACAAAACGAAACCTAGTTTTATGTGCATCCAAGGTTGCGTTAGCCAACCCGGGTAAATAATTAATAACCAAATTGCAAAAAAAGTTGCCAATACAGCAGATGGCCAAGTGATGATATACCACAACCGTTTAGTCATCAACTTCAATTGCTTAGAAAGAATTTCTTTATCAGGCGATGATTTTTGGTTGGCTTCTATATGATAAATGAACAATCTCGGAATATAAAAAAGCCCTGCAAACCACGTAATTACGAAGATGAGATGCAGGGATTTTATGTAATTGTAATATTCTGTCATAGGCTTATAAAAACGAACTTAAGTTCAAGAGACAAGTTCAAGAGACAAGTTCAAGAGACAAGTTCAAGAGACAAG
>JANQUX010000013.1 GCA_030730545.1 Maribacter sp.
ATAGGCAGTTGTAGTTCTGACGATGGCTCAGTTTTTGACACTCCCATTCCTGACAATACCGGCGGTGACGATGGTAATGAAACCGAAGAGCCAGAAGTGGCAACACTAGTTTTTAACGAAGCGGTACCTTCCTCGAATATTACAACAGCTTCTGCTAGCGGTGTAGCAGGTTCAAATGTTACCGGAAGGGTAATTTTTACCTCAGATGCAACTACACAACGTAGAATGTACATTACCCAAAATTATTTAGGACAAGGAGAAATGCCTTTTAGTTCTTTCGATTTGGTAAGTGATGATTTAAAAAAAGTTTTAAAAGCTGATGGTTCTATTGACTTAGAAGGTGCTACAAAAAAGGAAATTGATTTTTCTTTTCCACTTCCTGTTCCAGACATCGATAACGGTGAAATCGTGTATACTTTTTGGACCACGACTGGCAAAGGGGACTTTAGAGATAGCTCAAAAAGATTGGCATTAGGTGCTGGTCAAATTACAGTTACTGTTGGTACAGGTGCCAATCCTGCAGCAGCGGTTAGAGAATTTACGGACATTAAACTATTTGCCCCGGCACAAGATGGATCAACAGAATCTTTCTTTTCATTATTGAACGAGACTGTTTACAGAATTGACTTAGGACCTGAATTTAGAGCGTTTTGGGATTTCGGATATTACTATGGTGCTTCTGGCCAATCTGCCGGCGACAATGCTTCTCTTGCTTCAACGGAACAATATGATGCTTCTTTTGGATTTGATGTAGAAGGACTAAAGCCAGGTGCAAACGAAGAGAATTCAGCTACAGAAACTTTGAACCAAATGTTTTTCGCTACTTCTACAACTATGGATGTTGCGGCATTTGATGCCATAACCCTAAACAGTGAATTAGATTTTATTGTAGGTTCAAATTCTCAAAATGTAACAAACCTAGCTGAAGGCGATATTGTTGAGTTCGTTGACAACTATGGTAAAAAAGGCTTAATCAAAATTACCGCCATTGAAGCAGGTTTTAACAATAACGATTTCATTCAGTTCGATGTTAAGATTCAACCATAAGTCGTACAAATAAAATTTAGTTTTAAAAGAGGATGTTTTTTTGAAACATCCTCTTTTTTATTTACATAGCCATAGCTACGGAACTCAAAAATGACAAAATTAGGGTGTAAAACGTATAATTCGTAGGTAAAAGAAAAAGTCAAGATGAGTACATCACACCATATGAACAATTCTTACTTTTGTAAAAAAAATTATGTTCGAAACGCTACGCCCACAAGTAAGTTCAATTATAGATTCAAACAAATCCTCCGATGCTAAAATGCAAGGCATCTGCGAGCTTTTAAAAGCCAAGGTACCGCATTATGATTGGGTGGGATTTTATTTTAAAAATGGCGATAAACGTGAATTAAAACTAGGTTCTTATGCTGGCGCCCCAACTGATCATACTATTATACCCTACGGAAAAGGCATTTGTGGCCAAGTAGCCGAAAGCAATCAAAATTTTGTTGTACCAGATGTACAGGCACAAGACAATTATATCGCTTGCAGTATTACCGTTAAAGCAGAAATAGTGGTACCGTTATTCGTTAATGGCGAAAACATTGGTCAAATTGATATCGATTCTAACACTCCAGACCCATTTTCAAAGGCAGATGAGACCTTTTTAGAATTCGTAAATTTTGAAGTTGCCAAAATTCTTTAAAACTTTAGGCTTTTTGTTGATAAACTTGCTCGTTTCATAGCTGCAAAAAAATTACTTTTGCTTGCTTATTAAAAACATTTAAGCATCATACAATGAGCAGTGTAAAAAAAGCGACTTCAGCCTTAATTTCAGTTTTCCACAAAGATGGGTTAGAGCCGATCGTAAAGAAATTTCAAGAATTAGGAATCACTATTTACTCTACCGGAGGAACCGAAAAATTCATTACCGATCTAGGTATTGATGTCGTTGCTGTAGAGGATGTAACGAGCTACCCCTCAATTCTTGGCGGCAGAGTTAAGACCCTACACCCAAAAATTTTTGGTGGTATTTTAAATAGACAAGATAACGAAAGTGATGTTGCTCAATTGGCAGAATTCGAAATTCCACAAATAGATATCGTTATAGTTGATCTTTATCCGTTTGAAAAAACGGTTGCAAGTGGCGCATCTGAGCAAGATATTATCGAAAAAATCGATATCGGCGGTATTTCCCTTATTCGTGCCGCAGCTAAAAATTTTAAAGATGTAACCTGTGTTTCTTCTATGGAAGATTATGCTGACTTTCTTGAAGTTGTTTCTGCAGATAACGGAAATATAAGTTTAGAAGACAGAAAGCGTTTTGCTGCCAAGTCTTTTAATGTTTCTTCTCATTACGATACGGCAATTTTCAACTATTTCAATAAAAACCATGATATCGCTGCCTTAAAAATTAGCGAGACCAACGGAAAGGTTTTACGCTACGGAGAAAATCCACACCAAAAAGGATTTTTCTTTGGCGATTTCGATGCTATGTTTTCGAAATTACACGGTAAAGAATTATCATACAACAACCTTTTAGATGTTGATGCCGCAGTTAATTTGATGTTGGAATTTAAAAATGACGCTCCTACTTTCGCAATTCTTAAGCATAATAATGCATGCGGACTTGCACAAAGAGAAACCTTGCACCAAGCTTATGTTGATGCTTTAGCTGGTGACCCTGTTTCTGCTTTTGGCGGTGTTCTTATCAGTAATAAAGAAATTGATAAAGCTACGGCCGAGGAAATTCATAATTTATTCTGCGAAGTAGTTATAGCACCAAGTTATAATGCCGAGGCTCTTGAGGTTTTAAAAGGAAAGAAAAATAGAATCATCCTCATTCAAAATGAAGTTGAAATGCCAGAAATGCTTGTAAGAACTTGCTTGAATGGTATGCTTCTTCAAGAAAAGGATCACAAAACAGACACGGTTGCCGAACTTACATATGCAACAAATACAAAGCCAACAGAACAAGAATTAGAAGATTTAATTTTTGCATCTAAACTTTGTAAGCATACCAAGTCTAATACCATTGTAATCGCGAAAAATAAACAACTTTGCGCAAGTGGTACAGGGCAAACTAGTAGAGTTGATGCTTTAAACCAAGCAATACATAAAGCACAAACCTTTAATTTCGACCTAAAAGGATCCGTGATGGCGAGTGATGCCTTCTTCCCTTTCCCTGATTGTGTGGAGATTGCAGACAATGCCGGCATCACCAGTGTTATTCAACCAGGTGGATCAATTAAAGACCAATTAAGTGTAGATTATTGTAATGATCACAAAATTTCAATGGTCATGACAGGTACACGTCATTTCAAGCATTAATTTCATTACTTTTGTCGATGAAATACACCCTTTTATCTAAAATTTAAACACCACATATGGGATTTTTTGATTTCTTGACCGAGGAAATAGCTATAGATTTAGGTACAGCGAACACCCTTATTATTCATAATGACAAGGTAGTTGTCGATAGCCCATCCATCGTTGCCAGAGATAGAATTAGCGGAAAAATTATTGCAGTTGGTAAAGAAGCCAGCATGATGCAAGGTAAAACCCATGAGAACATTAAAACAATTAGACCATTAAAAGATGGTGTAATTGCAGATTTTGATGCATCTGAAAAGATGTTGATGATGTTCATCAAAAATATTCCTGCTTTAAAGAAAAAGTGGTTTCCGCCTGCGTTGCGTTTAGTAATCTGTATACCTTCTGGTATTACCGAGGTTGAAATGCGCGCGGTAAAAGAATCTGCAGAACGTGTAAACGGTAAAGAGGTATATCTAATTCATGAACCAATGGCAGCAGCTATAGGTATCGGTTTAGATATTATGCAACCAAAAGGTAACATGATCGTTGACATAGGCGGTGGTACGACCGAAATTGCAGTTATTGCATTAGGTGGTATCGTTTGCGATAAATCGGTAAAAATTGCGGGTGATGTTTTTACAAATGATATCATTTATTACATGCGTACACAGCATAACTTATACGTTGGTGAAAGTACTGCAGAAGCTATTAAAATTGAAATAGGATCAGCTACCGAAGATTTGCAATCTCCACCAGATGAAAAATCTGTTCAAGGTCGCGATTTGTTGACAGGGAAACCTAAACAAGTTCAAATATCATATAGAGAAATAGCTAAAGCTTTAGATAAATCTATTCTGCGTGTTGAAGATGCTGTAATGGAAACATTATCCCAAACTCCCCCAGAATTAGCTGCAGATATTTACAATACCGGTATTTATCTTGCCGGTGGTGGTTCAATGTTACGTGGTTTAGATAGAAGACTGTCTCAAAAAACAGACTTACCTGTATACATCGCTGAAGATCCATTACGTGCGGTTGTACGTGGTACAGGTATTGCGCTAAAGAATTTAGAACGCTACAAGAGTATATTAATTAAGTAAGAAGTCGTTTTATAAACATTGATATACGTATTTATATACAAGCTTGAAGAAAGTTCAAGAGCCATTAGTTAATGATAATCGATAGAAGTTCGAGATTCATCTCTAAACAACTTACCTGACGAAAGTCTGGTTGAAATCTAAATTATAGAGTAAAAATTCAAGGGTGAATGCAACAGATTATAAATTTTTTAATAAGGTATAAGATATTCTTGCTTTACCTTTTTCTGTTATTAATTTCCTTCATTTTTACTTTTCAGTCGCACTCGTACCATCAATCTAAATTTTTAAATTCTTCGAATTATATCTCTGGCAGTATATATTCTTTCTCAGACAACATTACTTCTTACTTTGGTTTAAGAGACGAAAACAATAGGCTTGTCGAAGAAAATAAAAGACTTAGAGACAAGCTGTTTAATAATATACTTCTAGAACCATCAAAAATAGATTCAACTACTATCGATTACGAGATTATAAGAGGTCGTGTTATCAATAATAGCTACGCCGACCAACGAAACTATATTACCATTAACAAAGGTAAAAATGATAGTATTTTTCAAGATATGGGCGTAATTACTGACAAAGGCATTCTAGGTATCATAGAAAATACTTCGGGTAAATTTGCGACTGTACAAAGTATTTTAAGCGATAAATCGAACATTAACGCTAAAATTAAAAACTCGAACCACTTCGGCTCTTTGGTTTGGGAAAATACAACCGACTATAATGTTGTACAGCTAATTGATATTCCGAGATTGGTACCACTTACTATTGGCGACACCATTGTAACTGGTGCAATGAGTAGTATTTTCCCTGAAGATATACCTATCGGCACCATTAAAAGATTCGATTTAGATAACTCAAAGAGTTTTTATTTTATTGATGTTGAACTCTTTAATGACATGACCAATATTGGAAATGTTTACATCATCAAAAATTTAAATCGAAAAGAAGTTTTAGAATTAGAAGCAGAAACAGAAGCCAATGATCAATAGTACCTCATTTTTAATTGTACTCCGATTTATATTATTGGTACTACTGCAGGTGCTAGTATTTAATAAGCTGAATTTCTTTGGCTATATAAATCCGTTAATATATATTCTATTCTTATATTGGTATCCTATCAAACAAAATAGAACTACCTTTATTATTCTATGCTTTTTCTTAGGACTTTTTGTAGATATTTTTTCTGACACACTTGCCATAAATGCAGCAGCTACAATTACCATAGCTTATCTTCGACCAACCATTATGCGTTTTGTCTTTGGTGTCAATTATGAATTTCAAAGTTTTAAGTTAAACAACAGTACCAAGGCACAACAATTCACGTTTTTAGCGTTATTGATTATAATACATCACTTGGTTTACTTCACGTTAGAAATTTTCAGCTTTTCTAATAGCCTGTTAATTTTACAGAAAACGGTTATCGTTGGTATTTCCACATTGATTTTAGGCATGTTATTCAGTACATTATTCAGCAGTAAAAAAGAATGAGAAAAATTCTTTTATCATTAATTATAGTTGTCATAGCAGTTACCTTTTTGGGAAGGCTATCCTATTTGCAAATTTTTAGTTTTTCTGCAGAGCAAGTTTTAGAGGATCCAGCGATTAAAGCAATATATGATTACCCAGAACGAGGCTATATTTATGATCGTAACGGTCATCTTTTGGTAGGTAACGACCCTGCTTATGATGTCATGGTTATCCCTAGAGAAGTGCAACCTTTAGACACTTTAGAGTTTTGCGGACTATTAGGTATCGACAAAGAAAAATTCGTTGAAAAGCTTAGAAGAGCTAGAGTATATTCACCAAGACTACCTTCTGTATTGGTGCCGCAACTTTCTAAACAAGATTATGCGAAGCTGCAAGAGAAAATGCGCAAGTATAAAGGCTTCTATATTCAAAAGAGATCTTTACGCTATTACGACACCCCTAGTGCCGCAAATGTTTTAGGATATATTAGTGAAGTTAACGAGGGTGATTTGGCGGTCAACAAATATTATGTTCAAGGGGAACTGAAAGGTAGAACCGGAGTCGAACGTTTCTATGAAGATTTATTAAGAGGTCGAAAGGGAGTTCAGTATATTCAAAAAGATAGATTCAATAGAGATATCGGTCCATATAAAAACGGAACAATTGATACCCTACCCGAACAAGGAAAACAAATTAGTATTACCATCGACAAAACGCTACAAGAATATGGCGAGTTATTGATGAATGGTAAAAGAGGTGGTATTGTAGCGATAGAGCCTGCAACAGGCGAAATTCTAGCTATGATTTCCGGACCGACATATGACCCTGCTCTTTTAGTAGGTAGAGAACGTTCTAAAAATTACACAAAACTTTACAACGATACCATTGCTAACCCAACCTGGGATCGTTCTATACACGCACAACAACCTCCTGGATCACCGTTTAAAACACTAAATGCATTAATTGCATTACAAGAAGGTGCTCTAGATGAATCTACGACCATACAATGTTACCACGGATTTTATGTGGGCAAGAAGAAAAGAGGATGTCACTGTGGTGGTGGTTTACGCAATATGAATCAAGGTATATACCAATCATGTAATGCATATTTTGCTGGTACCTTCAGAAAAATATTCGAAAAATTCGAGACGACAGATGAAGCTATGGATGTTTGGGAAAAACATATGAAAAGTTTTGGTCTAGGTGATTATTTAGGTTATGATCTACCATTCGGACAAAAAGGACGTATACCAAGTAAAGAATATTATGATAAATGGTATGGTGATAATAGATGGAGCTCTTCATATATTATATCCAATTCTATTGGTCAAGGCGAAATTTTAGCTACTCCTGTTCAATTAGCAAATATGACTGCAGCAATAGCTAATAGAGGTCATTATTTTACGCCTCATATTTTAAAGAAAATTGAAGGTAAGGATATTACGGAAACTAAGTTTACCGAAGCTAAGCATACTACTATAGACCCTAAATATTTTGAACCAGTTGTTCAAGGTATGGCAGATGTTTACAGAAAAAGAGGAGGAACAGCATATTGGCTTCAAATACCGGATATTGAAATAGCAGGTAAAACAGGTACAGCAGAAAATTTCACTAAAATTGATGGCGTACGTACTCAATTGACAGATCACTCGGTTTTTGTTGCATTTGCACCTGTTGACAATCCTAAAATTGCGATTGCCGTTTATATTGAAAATGGTTATTTTGGATCGAGATACGCCGGACATATCGCTACTCTTATGATAGAGAAATATTTAAAAGGCGAAATTACCAGAACCGATCTTGAAAAGAGAATGCTAGAAAAAACACTAGAAGCAGAATACGCGAAACCCTACAGTGGGGAGGAGTTTAAAATAAACGAGCGTGTCTGGTAGAAGCATCTTAAAAAGAATAGACTGGCTAAGTGTTTTTATCTATTTTGCACTTGTTCTTATTGGCTGGATCAATATATATTCTAGTACATTCATTGACGAGCAAAGTTCAATCTTCGATATTGGTACACGTTACGGCAAGCAATTATTTTTTATCGGAGTAAGTTTAGCTGCCATAGTCATTATACTGTCTTTAGAGGTTAATTTTTATGAACGATTTTCGAGTTTATTCTACTTAATCTCAATGGTCTCGTTGTTAGGTCTATTTGTGTTCGGTAAAACTATTGCCGGGGCCACATCTTGGTACGACCTTGGTTTTTTCAACCTCCAACCTTCAGAATTAGCTAAAGTCGCTACCGCATTAGCATTAGCCAAATACCTGAGTGATATTCAAACAGATATTAAACGTAGGAAGGACCAAATGTATGCCTTGCTTATTATATTAATACCTGCTATACTTATTATTCCGCAACCTGATCCTGGTAGTGCCCTAGTATTTTTTGCGCTAATTTTTGTGATTTTCAGAGAAGGTCTTCCTTTATTCTACTTAGCAATTATTTTTAGTCTTATTCTCATATTCGTTATCACATTAAAATTTGGACCTATTTGGCTTATCATAGGTTTGGTATTGTTCATTATTTTGTTATTCGGTTTAAAAAGGAAAACCCTTAAAATTCCGGTTATACCATTGGCACTCGTAAGCGTTGCCATAATTCTATTTTCTTTATCTGTAAACTTCGTATTCAATAACGTTTTTGAACAACGTCATAGAGATCGCTTTAGCTTGTGGCTACGACTTGAAAAAGATCCAAATAAATTAGAACAAATTCGCAAAACAATTGGCTATAACACCTACCAGTCAGAAAAGGCAATTGAATCTGGCGGTTTTTTCGGAAAAGGATTTCTAGAAGGTACTAGAACAAAAGGTGATTTCGTACCCGAGCAAGACACCGACTACATTTTTAGCACTGTGGGAGAGGAATGGGGTTTCATAGGTACCGGTACCGTAATTATTCTATTTACCATTTTGTTTCTACGGTTAATCTCTTTAGCAGAACGACAGAAAAATGCCTTCGCTAGAATGTATGGCTACGGCGTTATATCTATCTTATTAATACACTACTTTATTAATATAGGTATGGTAATCGGCATTTTACCTACTATTGGTATTCCACTACCCTTCTTTAGTTATGGTGGCTCAGGACTGCTATTCTTTACTATTCTACTCTTTATTTTCTTGAAATTAGATACAAACAGATTAAAGGAGAGTTTCTAAAATTTCCACCCAGTAGTATTCTTGCTTGCTTCAAAAGCGCTTTGTTGTTTTTCTGGTAGTTCGGTGAAAAAGTCTATTCCGGTCTCGTTTTCTATTTCATCAATAGATACTACAAAATTACGTAATGATGTAAATTGAGGTTTGTTAGGGATTAAAAAAGACAAGGTATATATTTTATCTCCCTTTTTACGGGCTATAATTTTATAGAATGCATCGGGCACATCAACATCTTCTTGCCCTATCTCTTCTAAACCACTTTCTAACACGCCACCTGTAAATACATACAATGTACCATACTGTTTCGCCCAGCGTCTTGTTTGCTGCTCTAAATCGTTCCAAATACCCGCATTGAACTCTCTGTCTTGCGGACTTATATTACTCGTATAAAAAGTTTCATTATATGCTTGTAACGAAAATCTACGGTCACCAGCTGGCACTAAATGCCCACGATCATACCCTGAGCCTTTATAATTTCGCCAGTCGGCAGATTTAGAAGAAACAAACGGATCTTCAATAAAATAGGGTCGCTTTCTATCATCATTTGTTAAATGACTTTTATCGAGCGTATATGCCACCCACTCTGCTTGCTCATACGGCTCATTGTAAGACAAAGTGAAATATTCATGGTTTACGATTTCACCTGTTGTTGATAATGGTAGTAATTCTTTCGGAAACTCATTAGAAGTATTTCCCTCATTACTTTTTGAATATGTTGCAGGAGTGTAAAAGTTCTCGAACAACCAAAAACCTACTACACAAACGAGAATTAAAATACTATAAACAGTTCCAGTTCTTTTAAGGTATGCCATACGCCAAAATTACCGTAATTTTGTAAGATACAAAGTAATTTACCGACCAATATACCTAGTAATTAAAGTCTAAACGAAAGGAAAATTATGATGTTAACTTGGAAAGATGTAATTCGTTTTTCAGTGAATGGCAACCCTGAACCTGACAGAAGAGTTGAGAAAACAGAACAGGAATGGAAAGAAATTCTAACTCCTGAACAGTTTAGGGTGACTCGAAAAAAAGGTACTGAAGCTCCGCATTCAGGTGCACTATGTACTGCACATGACGCCGGAAAATATGAATGTATTTGTTGTGGCACCCCATTATTCGATTCTACAATAAAGTTTGAATCTGGCACTGGTTGGCCAAGTTTTACCCAACCTATCAAAGAGAATGCGATAAAATATCATAAAGACTCCTCATTCGGAATGATTCGGGTAGAAGTGATGTGTAATACGTGTGATGCTCATTTGGGACATATATTCCCTGACGGACCAGAACCTAGTGGATTACGCTACTGCATTAATTCTGAATCTATGCAATTAGAAAAGGAGGCATCTAATGGCTAATGCAAATTTAGAAATCGCCACTGTTGGCGGCGGATGCTTTTGGTGTACCGAAGCGGTATTTCAAGAAGTAAAAGGCATAAACAAAGTAGTTTCTGGATACACGGGCGGAAAAGCACCGGGAAGACCAACGTACAGAGAAATCTGTTCTGGATTAACGGGTCATGCAGAAGTGGTTCAAGTCACTTTTGATCCCGCTATCATTTCTTATGAAGATATTTTAATAATTTTCATGACAACACATGACCCTACATCTTTAAACAGACAGGGTGCTGATGCCGGTACGCAATATCGTTCTGTTATTTATTATCATAATGACGAACAAGAGAAAAAAGCAAAAGTTGTGTTGAACGAAATGCAGGCAGTATATGAAAAGCCTATTGTTACTGAATTGAGTCCGCTAGGTATTTTTTACGATGCCGAAGCGTACCACCAAGATTATTACAAGAACAACTCTGAGCAAGGGTATTGCCAAGTAGTGATTAATCCGAAGTTGGCAAAACTTAGAAAGCTACATGCCGATAAGCTTTCTTCTTAGTTTGTATTTCGGTTTATCTTAAGAGATATTCGATTCAACTACAGCAATTTTCTATTCACCTATGAAAACTTAAAACTTTTCATAGGTGAACTTATTTTTGAGACATATTAACATTAAAACCTACTTATTATGAATTCTCAAAAATCTATTTATTATATCGCCTTAGGTCTTTTCGCCGTCGCTGTAATAGGATCTATCATTAATTCAATTGTAAATTTTGATGAAATTTCAACCACTTTTGTAAAGCTTGGTTACCCAGTATACCTTATTCATATACTAGGGGTATGTCAATCTATTGGGTTGCTAATGATTTTTACCAATAAATCGCACTGGTCCTTAGAATGGGTTTACGCCGGGTTCTTTATGAACTACACATTGGGTGCTATTGCCCATTTAGCTATTAAAGATGGTAACGGAGCATCTGCAGTTATCTGTATCGTCTTACTATTTGTTACCTACATTCAAAGTAAAAAAATACGCAACACCAATAATGAATTGGCTGATTTTGGAAAGCCTAATCATGCAAAATTTGTCTAATAATTTAACCCATAAAAAAACCGCTACATAAATTATGTAGCGGTTTTACTTTTTATAGAACTGGTATTCTAGTTCTTTACACTAGCAAGTTTACCTTGCTTAATGTTGTTTACTTTTAAATCTTCTAAAACATTCACTGCTTCTTCTACATAAACATCTTTAGCTAAATTTTTATGCCATCTGTTACGCTTTTCACGTAGCACAGAATCTTTAGTAAACAAAGCTTCTTCATAACCTAAAGACTTGAAAGTAAGTTTAGAATCATATTCTGTCAAACTTTTAAAGTAATCTGACTGTTCTTTATCCTTTTCTTTTTCTTCTTTGTACGTATCAAAATTTAAAGAGATTTCAGTTTCATCTTGCTCGGCTTTTAACCACTTTGCATTTTCTTCTATTAACTTAATTTGCTCACTAGACGCCATTCTCTTTTTACTGTCGGCAATTGTTTTCTCGTAATCGATATAACCATCCCAAGCTTTATAATCGGCAGGTGTAATTTTATCCCATCCTAACGGGTTGGATTGATCTCTTTCACCTAAATCGATATAGCTATACCTATCTGGTACAACAATGTCACTCTTTACGCCTTCTAACTGTGTAGAACCTCCATTAATTCTATAGAATTTCTGAGTCGTAATTTTTATAGCACCTAAATCGCCATGATCGGTACTACGCAACATATTGTTCAATGGTATAACATTCTGTACCGTTCCTTTACCAAAAGTTTGCTTACTACCAATAACAACAGCTCTTTTATAATCTTGCATTGCAGCAGCTAAAA
>JANQUX010000014.1 GCA_030730545.1 Maribacter sp.
TAAGAGCACTTTGGAATCTGTTATTTCTAAAATAAAAACTGGAGATACTTTTGATAAAACGAACTTATTTAAAAATGCCGAAAGTAGACTTACCTCATCATCAAGTATACTTTCAATTTCTAATTCAAAAGGATTTGTTTCCATATTAGATAAATTAGTTTCTAAAACTTTAGCCGAGACATTTCGTAAGAGTAATTTGAAAGACTATGTTTTCGGCACTCAAATAATTGCAGATGCAGGATTCTTTCACACCAATTTCATAATTAAAAAAATAACTACAGAAGAAGATTCAAATGCTGTCTCCTCGGTTTTTGAAGTAAAGTTCGATACTGATCTGGCTACCCTACCTCAGTTTGTTACTAACCACAGTAATGGAAGGAAGGAGATTATAGTTCAAGATCAAGAAAATATACTTTATTTGATTTCTAATAGTGGAAAAATTCTTTGGAAAAAACAACTTAATGGAACTATACAGGGTAAAGTTCAGCAGGTTGATCTCTTTAAAAACGGGAAATTACAGTTGGCATTTACTACGAACAACGAGTTCTTAATTTTAGACAGAACCGGGAAAGAGGTTGAACCGTTTACAAAGAAGTTTTCGGGTGGAAACCTAAATCCGCTTGCTGTATTTGATTATGAAGGACGTAAAAATTATCGCTTTATTGTCACTCAAGATAAGAACATACTAATGTATGATGGTAAAGGAGATATTGTTAAAGGTTTTACTTATGATACTTCCGAAGCACCTATAGTAGCAGCTCCTCAACATTTTAGAATCGGAAAAAAAGATTATATCGTTTTTAAATTAGAAAACGGACAATTAAAAATTACAAACAGGGTAGGCAAAACCAGGGTAAACGTAAAAGATAAATTCTCTTTTTCTGATAATGACATTAAGCTATATCAAAACAAATTTACATTTACCTCCGTCGAAGGTATATTATATCAAATAGATACGCAGGGTAAAATTTCATCTAGCAATCTCAACCTTGCCAAAGACCACGGCATAGATGCCACTTCTAAAACTTTGGCAATTATGAATGATAACGTACTTACTATACGAGATAAAAAAATTCAATTAGAATTAGGTGTTTACTCTAAACCAACGGTTTTTTACCTGAACGATAAAATTTATGTTTCGGTAACCGATATACAAAATCAGAAAATATACCTCTTTGATAGTCAAGCTGCATCAATTCCAAATTTTCCGATTTTTGGTAGCTCAATAATTGATATGGCTGATATAAACGCCAATAAACAACCAGAATTCGTATTTAAAGATCAAGAAAACAGTATTAGGGTTTTTAAAATACGATAATACAGTTGATAGTTGAATTCACAAGCATTTAATTACCGATCATACATATCGTTCAAAATACTGAAATGTTTTTCATATATTCAAATAGTTATTAATCAGAACCTTAACTATATAAAAATGAACATTAATCTATTTTCAGTATTATTATTTTTAATCGGAACCATATCCATTACCGCTCAAGACAACTGTAGCAAGTTCTACCCTATGAACGAAGGCGTTTCAATGGAGTATACCAATTACAACAAAAAAGGTAAAGTTGAAGGTGTAAGCGCATTTAAGGTGGTTGAAGCAAATAATACAGGCGATGCCACACATGCCACCATGGCTATTAACATGAAAGATGCAAAAGGTAAAGATGCCTATAGCACCAGTTATAAATTAACCTGTAGCGGTAATATGGTTACTCTTGATTACGAATCGCTATTACCGACCGAAATGATGGAGCAATATGGCGATATGGATATTGAAATATCTGGCAATGACATTGAAATACCCAATGAACTCACCGTAGGTCAAAATTTGAACGATGCTAATGTTGCCATGAAAATTAGCATGAGCGGTATTAATATGAATATGACCGTTGATATGACAAACAGAAAAGTAGAGAAAAAAGAAAGTGTGACTACCACTGCTGGCACATACGATTGCTTTGTTTTATATAGCGAAAATCGTTCTAAAATGATGATGGCTAACCAAGTGTACCCATCGAGGGTTTGGCTTGCAGAGGGCATTGGTATGGTTAAACAAGAGACCTATAAGAAAAATGGTGAACTAATGAGCAGCACTTTGCTTACGGCACACAGCAAATAAGAACTTAACCATACACCAACTTAAAACCGAGGCTTACACCTCGGTTTTTTCTTTTACTTCTGCCTCAAACAACACTTGAAAATGCTTTAATAGTTTTTGCTTTACCTCATCTAAATTGACCTCTTTTTTTCCCAATTCTACATTTAGAGAAGTCACTGCTTTGCCTTTAATTCCGCATGGGATCATCATATCAAAATATCCCAAATC
>JANQUX010000015.1:0-5120 GCA_030730545.1 Maribacter sp.
TTCGCTATGTGCGTGGCGGAAAGCAAACGCTAGTTTGCTCCCGTACTGTTCATAGGTACTGTGTTAAAAAACAAGTTTTTTCTTTAATAATTTAGGAAACAGGTTGATTTATCAAACTGTTATCCCGCGCAGCAAGAGCTTCATGCTTTTGCTGCTTTTTTATTTCAAATTTAGCATCATAATTTTCTTCGTTCTTCCATAAGGTGTACATTAAGATCAATAGTTTTCTCTGCACCGCTACAAGTGCCACTAATGGCTTTGCCTTATTCGGCTTCAGTCTATTGTAGAACTGTTTTAAAGTTGGGTTACAACGTACACAGGTCATCGAGGGCATGTGCAGTACCGCCCTTATATGGCTGTTCCCTTTTTTACTGATCCTGGTCTTTCCCTTGAAGTTTCCCGATTCCCTCAATACCACATCATAACCGGCGTAGCTCGCCAATTGCTTGGCATTGACTATAGATTCGAAGCCCAACGTTTCTCCGATCACCGTAGCCGCCGATATAAACGATATACCAGGTATACTTATCAAATAATCCAGCTTCCTTTTCAATACTTTATTTTTAGAGATCAGAAGTCGCATATCTTCTTCGACCGCCGCTATCTGCGTGTTTAGAAGCTTTAATCTGATCTTGTGCCTTTTCAATGCCCTTGCATTGTTATGAACACTAGATGCGATAGCGCCTTGTCGATTGGTCTCCATCGTTCTATCGTTCAATAATGAACTACGTTCCCTGCTCAATCCTTTTAGTTCCTGCAACTCCTCACTGGGCGGATGCCAAAGACGGATGTTCCTTTCCAGACCTAACATACTTAGCATTCTACTGTCGAGTGCATCCGTTTTGGAACGTTGATCCAAGCTCTGCGCATAGCGCTTTACACGACCAGATTGCATTATACAGACCGAATAGCCCTGTTCGTATAGATAATGAGCAATACTTTGGTGATATACTCCAGTAGCTTCCATCACTACCAACAATTCCACCTCACTATCAACTGATGCCTTCAGCCATTTCAAGAGTACCTTATAGCCCTTTAGATCATTGGATACATCGGGACGGGACTCGAACTCCTTGACCAGTTTTTTATTTAGGGAACCTAACGATAATGACAAGTTCAATTTTGAAACATCGATGCCCAGACTCTGTTTTAAATACTTTTCCATTTCTTTGGTTTTTAAGCTGTAATTCTCTTTATCATCTTTGCTCGCACTTGATTCGATCTCTATCTAAAGGACCTAGGTACTGTTCAGATTCCAAGAAAATTATAGAAGGGCGGGATTTCTATGAAACGATATCACCCTAAAGTGTATCTAGCCGAGAACTCTCTGTCCCTTCTATTTTAGCTTTTGTTAGTATCCAAGCTACTACTTTTATAAAAGTAGTAGCTTAAGAAGAGTAGTTAATCTATGCAACGATATCAATAAACTTGTATCTAGCCCAACCTCTAAATCTCTCTCCTTTATTGTCTCTTTGATTTATATAATTATAGTATCTTCAAACTAAGAACCAAACATACGAGCCCTACCCTATAATTTCAACATATTATAAAAGTTTAAATTATCATAAAGAACTATATAGCTTATCATTTTAATTCATGAAATCAAATAAAAAATTTCTACATCAATAGTAACTTTAGTGGTTGTATATTTATGAGATAGCTAGATTTCTAATGTAATTTTAGCTAGAATATAATTTGAGAATATGTCTAATGTGAATAATTTTATAGAAAAGGAATTCGGACTTCAAGTTACTGATTGTAAACAACTTGACGGATACGATAATTTAAATTACCGCATTACCACTTCAGATTCCTCATATATTTATAAAACCTATCACTACTCAGAAGTATCATTTGATATGGTTGAAGCAGAGAATGATATCCTCTTATTTCTACAAAACGATTTTGAGCATAAAGTTCCAAAACCGATTCCGTTTAAAGATGGTTCTTATCTAGGCACTTTTTCCATAGACGAGCAACCTTCTATATGCCGTATGCTATCGTTTTTAGATGGTGATTTTTTAGGTGATGTATCACACACAGTACAATTAATAGAATCTCTGGGTGCTTTTCTAGCTAAATTAGACCTGAAACTAAAAGGGTTTAAAAATTATACGATAAAGAGCAGACAGTGGGAATGGGACCTTCAGTATTTTGATTTAAACAGAAAGTACCTAGATGATATTACAAACGCCACAAATAGAAATATTGTCCGATACTTTTTTAATCAATTTGAAGAAAATGTAAGACCACTTTTTCCTGAACTAAGAAAGCAAATTATACATAACGATGCCAACGAATGGAATGTTCTAGTGGAACAAAACAAAGTTACCGGCATTATAGATTTCGGAGATTTAGCACATTCTTTTCTAATTAATGAACTAACTATTGCCATTACCTATACGTGCTACGATAAAGAAAATCCGTTAGAGTGGGCTGTAGTATTACTAAAATCTTACCATCAAAAGCTTCCGCTAGAAGCTAAAGAAATAAGTATACTATACTACCTTATCGCTGCCAGGTTATGCACCAGTGTCTGTAATTCTGCACATGCAAAAAAGGTGAATCCAGCTAACAGTTATGCATCTGTAAGTGAGCAATCTGCTTGGAAAATGTTACATCGTTGGTTAGCAATAAACCCTATACATGCTGAAAACGAATTTAGAAAAGCAGCTAATCTTCCTATTGAAAAACCTGCATCAATTTCGAGTCTTCTAGACAGAAGGTACGAACACATGAGTCCTATTTTATCTACAAGCTACAAAGACCCCATTCATATGGTTAGGTCTGCATTTCAATATATGTACGATGCCGAGGGGAACACGTTTTTAGATGCCTATAATAACATTCCGCATGTTGGTCATTCACACCCTAAAGTCGTGGAGGCAGCGCAACGACAAATGGCGAAACTAAATACCAATACACGCTATATTTATGATGAGTTGGCAGATTATGCAGAGAAATTATTAAAATATTTTCCGTCCAATCTTAGTAAAGTTTTTTTGGTGAATTCAGGTAGCGCAGCGAGTGATTTAGCGGTACGCATGGCAAATAATCACACTAAAAGTAATACGATGATGGTCATGGAATCTGGCTACCACGGCAACACCCAAATAGCCATAGATATTAGTGATTACAAGTTTAACAACTCTAAAGGGCAAGGTCAAAAAAATCATATAATCAAGGCGACGCTACCAGATACGTACCGAGGCAAATACACCGCTGATATTGCAAATGCAGGTACGCTATATGGTAAAGATGCTGTTGCTCAAATAGCACAAAGTACACAACCTATTTCTGCTTTTATAAGTGAACCCATACTTGGTTGTGCAGGGCAAGTTCCGCTAGCGGAAGGATACTTAAAGGAAGTATACCCTGCTATTCGAGCGCAAGGCGGAGTTTGTATAAGTGATGAGGTACAAACGGGTTTTGGTAGATTAGGAGACCATTTCTGGGGTTATGAAGCCCATGGTGTCATACCTGATATGGTGATTTTAGGAAAACCCATAGCAAACGGTCACCCCATGGGTGCGGTTGTTTGCACACAAGAAATTGCAGCATCTTTTGAAAAAGGCGTAGAGTTTTTCAGCTCTTTTGGTGGCAACCCAGTTTCTTGTGCCATTGCAAGTGCTGTGTTAGATGTTATAGCAGAAGAAAAACTACAAGAAAATGCAAAAGTTGTCGGCGATTATTACTTGTACCTTTTGAAAGATTTGATGAAAAAATATACCTGCATTGGCGATGTGCGAGGCTCTGGACTATTTATAGGTTTTGACATTGTAAACGATAACACTAAAACACCAAATACCGCACTCGCAAGTCATATTAAAAATGAACTAAGAAACAGACATATTTTAGTAAGCACCGACGGACCGTTCGATAATGTAATTAAAACAAAGCCACCTTTATGTTTTAATACAGAAAATGCAGAGAAAGTGGTTACGACCGTCAGTGCTATTCTAGAGAAATATTATAATAATGGAGCAATTTTTGATGTTTAAATAAGTATGAATAAAGCGATTTTTTTGGTTTTAATTTGTTTTGTAATTGCTTTAACAGCAAATGCTCAGGATAATTTATACTATGAATTTGATTTCTACGGCACTTGGACGCTTGACCTTAATGAATATGAATTAGAAGATGATATATACATTTTCAAAAAAGAGAAATCATCAAATAATCAACAAGAAAAATTAAATATACTAGTCACCTTTCTTGAGTCAAGCAAATGCAGAGTTAACTATGATAGAACTTCAGGTTTTTGCGGCACTGAAACATTTAAAGATTACAGCTGGTCGTTTGACAAGGATTTAGGCATAATAAACATTTATCATTCTGTTGAGTTGTTAAAAGAATTTAAAGAACAAAGTCCCGATGATTTTAAAGATTTCGGTTTACCCGAAAAATATAATTCAATGGAACTCAAAATAGTTACACTTCAAGATGAAAGTATAGGACTAGAAATATTAGATTGGGAATGATTTAGTAACTAATAGAAAAACATTTTTACTCCATGTACCAAAAGCTGATATTTTTTAATGACTTAATTGTACAAATCAGAAAGATTTCTGTTAATACCGATATAATTTTTGATGCACTAATTTTATTGGGTAGTTTATTTTATGATGATTTTAGATATCAATTTATACTTGCAAAACGAAAATATACGCAGCGCAGTTGAATTACCACATCTAAAAGAATCTATCAAAAGTTGATTTAAATTTCAGTACTTTTAGTATTACTACCAACCATAATTAATCAATATGAAAAAATACGCTAGACCTATAATCTCAATAGTACTGTTTGTAATACTTGTAGTAATTAGCTATCACTTCTTAACAGGTTTTTTTAATCCTTATACTTCCAACGAAATCTAAACTATACCAAAAACTATAAAACACCTACTCTACACATTCCTTTTCACGGAACTACTAACTTCTTTTAATTGACTGGATAAATTTAAGCCAACAGTATAACTTTGAGATACCAACCAGCATATCAATTTCGCATGAAAAAACTATTTTTTATCCTTTTAATATGTTTCTTAAGCTGTAGAAGTGAAACATCAAAAAAATTGGCTAAAACCAATGACGAGGTAGATTTCAAAGAAGCAGAAAAAA
>JANQUX010000015.1:5130-12135 GCA_030730545.1 Maribacter sp.
TTCGAAAAAATTAGATAAAATTCAAGTATTAAATGTTGGTTTTTTTCATTTTGGAACAACAAGTGATGCAAACAAAGTAGATTTCGACGAGAATAGTTCAAAAGAACAAGAAGAAGTACGCCAACTATCTAAATTACTTGCAGCGTTCAAGCCCACCATTATTTGCCTAGAGTATACGCCAGACATTGATGATAAAATAAATAAAGGGTATAAAAAATTCTTAGAAAATTCTGATAAGCTAGATACTGAATATGGTGAATTAAGCATGGTCGGTTATGATGTTGCTAGAATAAACTCGTTAGAAAAGGTATATGGTATTGATAATTACATAGGCTATAATTATAGCGTGGGAGATTTTATTGAAAATAACCCAGAACTAACTAATGCCATAGATGCTAAAACATATCTAGAAATCACCAATACTCCATTAAAAGAGCACCCAGAACTAAAAGCAAAAAATAAGAACTTTGATAATCTGTCGCTGCTTGAGAAAATAAAATTAACAAATAACCCAGTTATGCTCGACTATTCTTTAAATACCAATGCAGACAAGCTTTTTTATGTTGGTATAGATGATAATTTTGTCGGTGCTGACCAAGCTGCACTCTTC
Source organism: Maribacter sp. (assembly GCA_030730545.1). GTDB lineage: Bacteria > Bacteroidota > Bacteroidia > Flavobacteriales > Flavobacteriaceae > Maribacter. Next base: position 5,741 of record JANQUX010000015.1, read on the forward strand.
TATCAGCGTAATATGAGAATATTTTCTAATCTAAACCGCATAAAAATGACAGTTGATGACAGGGTTCTTATTATTATGGGTTCTGCACATACCGCGATGCTTCGCGAATTTATAAGCCGGAGTCCAAAGTTTGAAATGGTTAATACTCTAGACTATTTGAAATAATTTTTAAATTGCTACTTGTCGCTATTTTTAATAAGATTTATATTAAATCGATTCAAGATTTTTTTTCGCGAATTCTTATTCTAAAAACTTATAATCTATTAGCTAAAAGGCTTTTATAATTCGTATCTTACTAATGAATTATATAAAATAATCCACTTATTATGAAACATCTACTATCTATAATCCTTTTCGCTGCACTATTAGTTTCGTGTAATTCATCAGACAAATCTAAATCAACATCTGCAGAAAGCACAGATGTAGACACAACTACAGAAGCCGTTGCGAAAATTGAAAAGCAATTAAAAACCATAGAAACAGATGAAGACCTTATTGCTACGGCATTAATGGCAGCACCTGCAGAAAGTAGAGCTACAAGTAAAGTAATTGGTTATAATATGGCTGGTGAGTTCGTAACTTTAAAAGAAGGTGATAGCGAATATATTGTACTTGCAGATGACCCAAAGAAAGATGGTTTCAACGCTGCTTGCTATCATAAAGACCTAGACCCTTTTATGGCAAGAGGTAGAGCTTTACGTGGCGAAGGCAAATCTGCAGATGAAATTTTCGCAATTAGAGAAGCTGAAGTTAAATCTGGTGAAATTAAAATTACTCCCGGTTCCACCTTACACATTTACTACGGTCCCAATGCTGCTTATGATGTAGAAACGTCAAAAGTAGATGGTGCAAGGCTTCGTTATGTGATATACACCCCTTTTGCAACATCGGCATCTATTGGCTTACCAGAAACTCCGTCTGCGCCAAATCACCCATGGATCATGAATCCTGGTACGCACAGAGCACATATTATGATATCTCCGCTAGAAAATGAAGTAGAGTAATAAAAAAAACGAATTACTCTAAGTATAGTAATTATGATTAAACGAATTCTAAATTATCTTGGTTGGACTATTGTAGCCATTCTTTTAGGGTTTCTACATATGCGCATTGTTTTAGGTACAGGTCCAAAATCTAACAATAGCGGTATTCAGTTCTTAAACGGTATTCATGACTTTGTACTATTATATGTCGGGGCGATAGTTGGTTGTATCATTGCCTTTATTTTTATTTTGTTCGATGTTTTTTACTTCAAAAACAAACTTCAAGGCAATAACAAAGCGACGCTGTTTAGATTTATTATTATAATCGCCATTGCTATTATTATTGGTTCTACACATTACTTTTTAGAAAATATTGCCGACGTCATTTAATACAGTATGCCTAATGATCGTAACACAAATACTATCTTAGCATTATGAATACACTTGATATTAGAACAGTAGATGTTGTTCAATATTTACAGCCCTTACGCGAAGGTGGCTCTATGCCTGCCATTGTAAAAGCCGATGATGATTTTCTCTATGTATTGAAGTTTAGAGGCTCTGGGCAAGGTAAAAAATCGCTTATTTCTGAGTTTATTGGTGGCGAATTGGCGCGTGCCATCGGTTTAAAAGTACCTGAATTGGTATTTATGAACTTAGAAGATTCTTTTAGACAGACCGAACCAGACGAAGAAATTCAAGATTTACTGAAGTTTAGCGTAGGGCTTAACCTCGGTTTACACTTTTTATCTGGTGCTATAACTTTCGACCCCTTAATTTCTAAGGCAGATGCTATGACAGCTTCAAAGGTTGTTTTGCTAGATAGTTTAATAAGCAATATAGACCGTACCGCTAAAAATGCAAATCTATTATATTGGCATAATGAATTATGGGTGATAGATAACGGAGCAAGTTTCTACTTTCACCATAATTGGGAAACTTGGGAGAGTCACCTTACCAGAACATTTCCGTTTATAAAAGACCATGTGCTTTTACAACAAGCCACTGCCCTACAAGAAGCTGCTGCAGAAATTCAAAAATTCATCACGTTAGATAAAATAACAGAGATTGTAACTAACATACCTGAAGATTGGTTGACGAGTGAGTCGGATGTTTTAAATGCGGATGAAAAAAAAGCTGCCTATATCAAATTTATAACCACTAAGCTGTCTATGATCGATGTTTTAGTTAAAGAAGCAGAAGATGCAAGATAGACATACCTTTAAATTTGCGATAGTTAGAATCGTACCTAAAGTAGAACGAGAAGAATTCTTTAATGTCGGTGTGATTCTGTTCTGTAAAAGGACAAAATTTTTAGATATCAAATATCATATCAGTGAGGATAAGTTAAAAGCCTTTTCTCCAGAAATAGAATATGAAATACTGAATGATTATCTAAAAGCCTGGAAATTAATTTGCGAAGGGAAAGAAGCTGGCGGACCCATAGGAAAGTTAGATTTACCTGACCGTTTTGGTTGGTTAACAGCATGTAGAAGTACAGTCATACAAAGCTCCACAACACGATCCGGACTCAGTACCGACCCAGAAAAAGAGCTCGAAGACATATTTAATAAATACGTATTGTAAGGATAATTACTTTTTCCTACTGTTATATAACTTATTAGAATTCGCTTTAATTAGACATTATAATAATTAAAAGATTACCTTTTTAAAAAACCAATAATATGCAATCATCAGAACTACAAAGAATAATTCAAGGCATTCCAAAAACAGAACTTCATTTACATTTAGAAGGGAGTTTTGAACCAGAATTAATGTTCGAGATTGCAAAGAGAAATAATATTACGTTACCATACGATTCTATTGAATCGGTTAAAGAAGCATACAAATTCAACAACCTTCAAGAGTTTTTAGACATCTATTATGCAGGTGCACAAGTGCTTTTGCATGAGCAAGATTTCTTTGATTTAACTTGGGCATATCTAACCAAGGTACACAGCGAAAATGTAAAGCATGTAGAAGTATTTTTTGACCCACAAACACATACCGAAAGAGGTGTTGCTTTTGATGTTGTCATAAATGGAATTCACCGCGCTTTAGAGAAGGGAAAAAATGAGCTAAACATTTCTTACAAACTAATCATGAGCTATTTGCGTCATTTAAGTGAAGAAGATGCTTTTAAAACCTTAGAAGAATCATTACCGTTTAAAAACATTATCGATGGTGTTGGTTTAGATTCCTCAGAAATGGGAAATCCGCCAAGTAAATTTAAAAAAGTATTTAAAGCGTCTGCGGCACAAGGCTATAAACTAGTTGCCCATGCAGGTGAAGAAGGTCCAGCAGATTATATCTGGGAAGCTTTGGATATTTTAAACGTAGAGCGTATAGACCACGGTAACCGTTGCTTAACAGACGAAGCATTGGTAAAAAGATTGGTAGACGATAAAATCGCACTTACCCTCTGCCCTACCAGTAATGTTGCCTTAAAAGTGATTCAGAAGATGGAAGAGCATCCCGTTGCTAAAATGCTTGATAAGGGAATTATTGCAACTATACACTCCGACGATCCTGCCTATTTTGGCGGATATATGAACGAGAACTACTACCAAACTGCGAAAGCGCTAAATTTAAGTTTGGCACAAATTGAGCAACTGGCGGTCAATGGTTTTAAAGCAAGTTGGTTGAGTGCAGCATCCAAAGAAAAACATATAAAAGAAGTAAAAGATTACTTTAAATCGCTTTGATTATCAAATGGAATAAAATTTCAAAAACAGCAACATTACCAAGAGAACTTTTTACCCTACACCTACCTATAATATAGAAGAAATGACAGCCAAGCACATAGTATTAGGGTTTACGTTTGGAATATCAATATCATTTATCTCTTGGATAGTCGGAATGATACTTAATGAAATTCTTAAGAAAACAGATTTCTATAGTAAACTAGCAAATCTGAATTTTATTAAAAATAATGCTACTAATAAAATTATCGGAATTGGATACTTTAAGTGGATTGTAAAAAACACTTTTTTCAAATTTTTTAATCAGAAAATTAAGCTAGAAAACAAAAAGCCCGATTTGACTGAAATACGAAATCAAATGACTCTTTCTGAAATAAGTCATTTAATCGCGTTTGTTTTTGTGGCAATTTTCGCTATATATAAAAGTTTTACTCTAAGCTTTGCATATGGACTGGCAATGATGATTCCAAATATTTTAATGAATTTATACCCTTCATTACTTCAACAGGAAAATAAAAGACGAATCGACAACTTAATAAAACGAAATATAAAACTGTAGCTACTACGAGCTATAGCAAATAAGTTAAGTATTATATATAAAGGTTTCAGCCTACTTGCTAAGTGCGCCAAATCTTTCAAATTTGGAAATTAAACAATCAATATAATTACAAAACAAAAAGCTCTGGCTCAAAGATCTAGCGGAAACGAAAAGTTCCCTTACCTACGGTACTTGTCACAGCCTAACCGTAATGGTTTGTGATAATACGTTCTACAATGGCGAGTCCGATTCAGCCACCTGGTTATTTTTCTTCGCTCTGTAAACACTGAAGAATTCAAAGTCTTACTTTCACGTTCATCATCAACGCCATTATCAGTACCATAATTTGAGAATCTAGCTTGTCTTCATTTAATGTTCAAAGAAAATAACCTGCACCTTGCTCAATTTTGCCTGTTACTATAATTACGGACTTCTCTTCGTTTTTAAAAATAATGATGTTAAATTATTATCTATAGACTCCCCATAGGCTAAATCTTAAAGCCTATAAATCTTACTAACAGGAGATTCTCATCGTGCATATTAAAGTCTACAATTTAAATAGTTAAGTCCAAAATGTACAGCTGGTTTCACTACTTTTTTCATTCAGTCCATTAGTAAAAACCATGAAATCAATCATCAAAGACGGTGATAAAAGATTCGCTTCGAACATTCCCCAACCCTTGTGTTTTCTATAATTGTAAATTTTGTTTAATATTTAACATAATTACTTAAACAAAATTAAATACCTTTGACCAACGAAATTTTTAAAAAAACTTTCTGTAAATCATGAATAAACTAGCCATAGTAAGATGTGAACATTTTAATGCAGCACACAGATTGCACAATGCAAATTGGAGCGATGAGAAAAACAAAGAAATCTTCGGAAAATGTAATAATCCAAATTTTCACGGGCACAACTACGAACTAGAGGTAAAAGTAATTGGTTACTGCAATGAGGATACTGGTTACGTAATAGATACCAAAATTTTATCTGATTTGATTGAAGAAAAAATTTTAAAACGATTTGACCATAAAAATCTAAATCTAGACACCAAAGAGTTTAAAACCCTCAACCCGACTGTTGAAAATATTGCAATAGTCATCTACGATATTTTAAAAATTGAGATTGAACCAAATTTAGAATTAAAGATTAAACTATATGAAACACCAAGAAATTATGTTGAATACCCTTATTAAAAAAAACAAATTAAATGGATTTTCGGAAGAAGAAATCGGTAATGATCATATTTACACAGGTCTTGAAACACCTATGAAACCAGATGCATTTGAGATATCTGACGAAGAAAAAAAAGATAAAATAGCAGATTTATTCTCACAAATAATGGATGTTATGGGACTAGATCTTGAAGACGATTCATTGAAAGGAACACCTAATCGTGTTGCAAAAATGTATATAGATGAAATCTTTTCAGGTTTAAACCCTGCCAATAAACCTAAAGTAGCATTATTTGATAATAAATATCAGTACAATCAAATGCTGGTAGAAAAAAATATTACATTTTATTCGAACTGTGAGCACCACTTTGTACCGATTATAGGTAAAGCCCATATCGCATATATTTCTTCTGGTAAGGTAATCGGACTTTCAAAGCTTAATAGAATTGTTCAATATTATGCCAAGAGACCTCAGGTACAAGAGAGATTAACAAATCAAATAGCTGCTGAGCTTAGACAAATATTAGAAACCGAAGATGTAGCCGTAATAATAGATGCAAAGCATTTATGCGTTTCGTCACGTGGAATTAAAGATGATACCTCTGCGACAGTAACTTCTTTTTATGGTGGTGTATTTAATACATCAAGTAAGATTGCAGAATTACAAAATTATTTAAATTAAAAAAGCTTACTCGAACTTAGAACTATAGTGGCAAGTGCAGAGAAAAAGCGTTTACTTAAATAATTAGCATAAATTGAACAGATGAACTGTTATAATTTTAAAACTTAATACCATTTTTATAAGAATGGTATTAAGTTTTAGCTTTCAAAAAATAGTTAAAAATTATAGAAGGTGTAGTAACTCATTTGTCTGTAATTTTTTGCATTAAACAAACTAGTTAATGTTTAAGTGAAGTTTATCAATGTTAGTTGAGAAATTTAAAAATAGTAAACACTGCTATTTTTAAATTCATGAATACTAGCTATGTTCAGCAC
>JANQUX010000016.1 GCA_030730545.1 Maribacter sp.
CTCCGGTTGCAACAACCAAAATACTACCTGGATCAGTAAAAAAAGGCATATCTATGAAGACCGATACAATATCCGTAAGGCAGTAATAGCCAGTAACCTCTTCTTTTTCATTTAAAACAGGCAAAAGATTGGCTTCATTACGTGCAAATACCTCTAAAACATCTAACCAATTGGTATCTCGACGCACAAAAAAACTTTGCAGTTCATATCTAAATTCATCGATTTTAGCATCAGGTTGTAATCCGTCTGCATCATTTTCAGAAAAAAGTCCTAAAAACCGTCCATCGTCTAAAATAGCCACATGAGAATAGGTAGAGTCTTGAAAAAATTCTACAACTTTTTCAGTGGTATCTTTAATATCGAATACCGGTAAATTTGTAATGATATGTTCTTGAATATTCATAGACTTTTATATAACGCAAAATAACAATTAATAATATCAAAAGGCGTGCCTTATTCGTATTTTTGAAGCTCTTAAAAGGTAAATAAGACATAATGACAAAACTTAGCGTTAACGTGAACAAAATTGCAACTCTCAGAAATGCCCGTGGTGGCAATGTTCCAGATTTGCTTAAAGTTGCAAACGATTTAGAGGGCTTTGGCGCCCAAGGCATCACTATACACCCAAGGCCAGACGAACGCCATATTAGATACCAAGATGCCAGAGATTTAAAAAAAACGGTGAAGACAGAATTTAATATTGAAGGTAATCCTGTTCCTAAATTTATAGCATTAGTTCTAGAGGTTACCCCTGAACAGGTAACATTAGTACCCGATTCTGTAGATGCCATTACTTCAAATGCTGGTTGGAATACTATAAAGTATAAAGATTTTTTAACCGATGTCATCAAAACCTTTAAAGACGCAGGTATTCGTACATCAATATTTGTTGATCCAGACCCAACAATGATTGAAGGTGCAAAAGCAGTGGGCGCAGATAGAATAGAATTATACACTGAAAGTTACGCCGCCGATTACGAGAAAAATAAAGAAGAAGCAATAAAACCTTTTGTTATAGCTGCCAAAAAAGCAAATGAACTAGGTATTGGCATAAACGCCGGTCATGATTTAAGCTTAGATAATATTGAATATTTTGCCAAAAACATACCTAATTTATTAGAGGTATCTATTGGCCATGCACTTATTAGCGAGGCGCTTTATTTAGGTTTAGATAATGTAGTAAACATGTATTTACACAGATTAAAATGAAGCAAATTTTACATTCGGTAATTTTAGGAGAAGGCAAACCGTTGTGTATTTTACACGGATTTCTAGGGATGCTCGACAATTGGAAAACTTTAGGGACTTTATATGCAGAAAATGGATTTTGTGTTCACTTAATCGACCAAAGAAATCATGGCAAAAGTTTTCATTCGCCCGATTTTAATTATGATATTTTAGCAGACGACCTTCTTAATTACCTAGACGAACACCAAATTACAAGTACCGCTTTAATAGGTCATTCTATGGGCGGAAAAACGGCAATGCAATTTGCATGCACATACCCAGAGCGAGTCAATAGATTGCTCGTAGCAGATATAGCTCCGAAATATTACCCACCACATCACCAAGATATTATTAATGGTTTAAATGCTATAGATACCTCTAATTTAAAATCTCGTAATGATGCCGACCAACAGTTAAAAAAACACATTTCAAACCCAGGTATACGTCAGTTTTTATTGAAAAATCTTGATAGAGATGAAAATAAAAAATTGTGTTTCAAATTTAACTTAGAAGTTTTAAGTGAAAAGATGGAAGAAATTGGCGACAATATCAATAGCACCGATAGCTACGACGGACCCACATTATTTTTAAGAGGAGATAAATCTGAATATGTTACCAAAAATGATACTGAAATCATTCGTAGACATTTTCCAAAGGCAACAGTAGAAACCATAGATAACGCAGGTCATTGGTTACATGCTGAAAACCCTGATCAATTTTTTGAAAAATCACTTACCTTTCTAAACCAAGGATAAATAACAATTTTAATTTAAAACCAAAACCCATGAAACTAATTTTAAGAATTCTATTAAGCGCCGTTGCCGTTATTATCTTGGCAAATATATTACCAAACGTATCTGTAGATGGTTTTACGACCGCCGTTATCGTAGCTGTAGTATTAAGTCTTTTAAATCTATTGGTCAAACCAATATTAGTTATTCTGACACTGCCTGTAACCGTAATTACCTTTGGTCTTTTTCTATTGATTATTAATGCCATTATCATACTTTTAGCAGATAAACTTATCGCTGGTTTTTCGGTCGGAAACATTTGGTGGGCATTGATTTTTAGCCTCTTGCTATCGTTTTTACAATCAATCTTTTTTACACTACTAAAAGATGACAAGTCGTAGTTGCTTGTGATTTGAAATTCAATACTTTAAAAAATTGGTTGACTTTGCAAAATATAGTATTTTTGCATCCCATTTTATACATGCAAATAGATATTAAGGAATGAATATTACGAAAGAGCAGATAGACGATTTAAATGCAGTAGTTAAAGTTGCTATCACAAAAGAAGATTACCAAGATAAGGTAGATACCATTTTAAAGGATTATAGAAAACAAGCTAATATTCCTGGCTTTAGAAAAGGTCAAGTTCCTATGGGCCTTATAAAAAAGCAATATGGTAAAGCTGTATTGGTTGATGAAGTAAATAAATTGTTGCAAGACAATCTAAACAAATATTTAACCGAAGAAAAATTAGATGTTCTTGGCAACCCTTTACCAAAACAACAAGATAATTTTGATTGGGATAAAGAGGAATTGGCTTTTGAATTCGAATTAGGTTTAGCACCTAATTTTGAAGTTTCATTAAAAACTAAAAATGCCATTACCCAGTACAAAATAGTTGCAGATAAGAAAATGATCGACGAGCAAGTTGAGCGTATTCAAAAGCAATATGGTAAACTTGTAAGTAAAGATGTTGTTAGCAAGAATGATGAAGTAAGTGGTACTTTCACTAACGAGGCTGAAGAAATCGATAACAAAACCATGCTTGAAACTGATAAGTTGAAAAGTAAAAAAGCTTTAGATGCGTTGAAAGGTAAGAAAGTTGGTGATGTTGTTACCTTACAAACAAAAGGTCTATTTAATGAAGATTATTTGTTATCAAGTGCTTTAGGCATTGATAAACAAAAAGCTGAATCTTTAGATACCGAAGTTACTTTCACTATTTCTGAAATTAACGAAAGAGAAGCTGCTGAATTAAATCAAGAGTTATTCGATAAACTTTTTGGCCCTGACAGCGTAAAATCTGAAAAGGAATTAAAAGAACGTATCAAAGAAGATTCTGAAAAGCAATTCGAGCAACAGTCCGATCAAAAATTATTGAACGACGTAACCGAATATTTCATTGACAACACCAAATTTGAATTACCAACAGGTTTCTTAACCAAGTGGATTCAAATGACAGGTGAAGAGCCTTTATCTGAAGAGCAAGCTGTTGAAGAGTTTGCTAAATCTGAAAAAGGTTTACGTTACCAACTTATTGAAGGTAAAATAATTCGTGAAAACGAGTTACAAGTTCAGTTCGATGAATTGAAAGAATTCTCTAAAGGATTTATTCGTTCGCAAATGGCTCAATTTGGTCAATTAGACCCAAAAGAAGAAGAGTTAGACAATATTGCAGCGCGTGTTCTTGGTAACCAAGATGAAGTAAAAAGACTTTCAGAACAATTGATGAGTCAGAAATTATTGAATCTTTACAAAGAAAAAGCGAATCTTAAGACAAAGGAAGTTACCTATGAAAATTTCGTGAAAGAAGTTTACGGATAAATTCCAAACAATAAATTAAGTATCTTTACGGTGCCGGAAATAAAATTTTCGGCACCTTTTTTTACTCTAAAATATAGACATACAATTTATGGATTACGGAAAAGAATTCAAGAATTTCGCTATAAACGATCAAGGCATTAGCAGCACTTATTACGATTCTATAATGAGCAGCATGTACCCAACGAACATGACGCCTAACATTATTGAAGAGCGTTCTATGAACATTGTTGCAATGGACGTTTATTCGCGTTTAATGATGGATCGCATCATTTTTATGGGTACTGGTATTAATGACCAAGTAGCCAACATTATTCAAGCACAATTATTGTTTTTAGCAAGTGTTGACGCTAAAAAAGATATTCAAATTTACATCAACTCACCAGGTGGTAGTGTATACGCAGGTTTAGGTATTTATGATACTATGCAGTTCATTACACCAGATGTTGCTACTATTTGTACAGGTATGGCAGCTTCTATGGGTGCAGTACTTTTATGCGCAGGTGAAAAAGGAAAACGTAGCGGCCTGCAACACTCTCGTGTTATGATCCACCAACCAATGGGCGGTGCTCAAGGTCAAGCTAGTGATATTGAAATTACAGCTAGAGAGATATTAAAATTAAAAGAAGAATTATATCAAATCATAGCAGAACACTCTGGTACTGATATTGAAAAAGTTCGTGACGATAGTGACCGTGATTACTGGATGAAAGCTGATGAAGCTCTTAAATACGGTATGATTGATGAAATTTTGGTAAGGGAAAAGAAGTAAACCCGACTAATTGAATCAAATAAATTAATGTTTTTTAAACCAAAAACGATTTTTGATCGTTAAGGAATAGAATAGAGAAGATAGATAATGGCAAAGGAAAATTTAGAGTGTTCATTTTGCGGTAGAAAAAAACCAGAAACCAATTTATTGATTGCTGGTCTTGATGCCCATATTTGTGATCGCTGTATTGAGCAAGCTCACGGCATTGTTGCCGAAGAGTCAAAACAGACAAAGACCAACGATCTTTCTTCTGAACTTGTTCTAAAAAAACCACAAGAAATAAAGGAATTTTTAGACACTTTTATCATTGGGCAAGATCGTACTAAAAAGGTAATGTCTGTTGCCGTTTACAACCACTATAAAAGGTTACTACAGCCTTCTTCTAAAGAAGATGATATAGAAATTCAAAAAAGTAACATTATTATGGTTGGGCAAACCGGTACCGGTAAAACCCTTATGGCAAAAACCATTGCAAAATTACTTAATGTACCATTGGCCATTGTTGATGCGACAGTATTGACCGAAGCTGGTTATGTTGGTGAAGATGTAGAAAGTATTCTTACCCGTCTTTTACAAGCAGCAGATTACAATCTTGAAAAAGCAGAAAGAGGTATCGTTTTTATTGATGAAATCGATAAAATTGCACGTAAAGGCGATAATCCTTCTATTACAAGAGATGTATCTGGGGAAGGTGTTCAACAAGGTCTTTTAAAATTGTTGGAAGGTACAGTTGTGAATGTTCCACCTAAAGGAGGAAGAAAACACCCAGATCAAAAATTCATTGAAGTAAATACCGAAAATATCTTATTTATTGCCGGTGGAGCTTTTGATGGTATCGAACGTGCTATTACAAAACGTTTGAATATGCAAGCTGTTGGTTATAGCGCTTCAAAATCTGATAGTTTTTTAGATGATAGTAATTTATTACAATACATCATACCAAGAGATTTGAAAGATTTCGGACTTATACCTGAAATTATTGGTAGGCTTCCTGTTCTTACGCATATGAATCCGTTAGACAAAAAGACATTAAGAGCTATTTTAACCGAGCCCAAAAATGCGATTATAAAGCAATACGAGAAGTTATTTGCAATGGATGATATTACTTTCACCATTACAGACCAAGCTTTAGATTATATCGTAGAAAAAGCAATAGAGTATAAACTTGGAGCTAGAGGTTTAAGATCTTTGTGTGAAGCCATTTTTACTGACGCAATGTTCGAAATGCCAAGTACAGGTGATAAAAACTTTAAAGTAACAAAACCTTATGCCGAAGAAATGTTATCACACGATACCATTAAAAAGCTAAAGGCTGTTTCATAATACCTCAGCAAATAATTGAATATAAAAAAAGCGAAGATTTACATCTTCGCTTTTTTTATGCTTTATACTTTTATGTATTTCAAACCACTTTTTTAATCTGTGGTGTAATTTGTGTTACTTCTTGCAATAGATCCATACATACTTTCTGAATGATTTTCTCATCGGTATATAATGTATGTCCGTAATTAGGTAATACTTCCATATCTATCCCTAAATTATCTGCCCATTCAGCGCTTGGTTTAAATGCATCATTAGCACCATACACCAATTGAAAAGGTACATTAGGGCGATCGTTATTTCTACGTATTCTCGTAGGAGATACACCATATAAAGACTTTACAGGTAAGCCTCTCTTAGCTGCTTCCCAAACAATGGTAGCACCTGTACTAAAAGCAAGATAATAACATGCTTCTTTTTCTTTTTTTAATAAATGAGATACAGCAGTATCTGTACCGCCTTCTATAAAAGCATTGTGTACATTCTCTTCAGTTTGAATAAGAATATCTAAATTTGCCAGTTGTTGACTATCGTAAAAAGTAATGTCGAAATACTGTTGTAGATACCCTAAATATGAAGTAATCCATAAACCTTTCTTAGCGCCCCACATATCGGAAACGATCACTAATTTGTCTGCCATAATAATAGTATTTATAGTTTGGTTAAGTTTTGCTTCAGCAAGTTGAAATAATAAATGCACTTACAACTATTTAATTGTTTAGCGGGTTAAAAATATCGATGTAGTCCCTATTAATGATACTTATTAGAACTAAAAAAGCTACAATTATGTTGTAAGGTAAAAGCCACCTTAACTACGGCAAATGTATGGCATGTAATGAGGAAATATCTAAAATTGTTGTGATTAGGGTAATAATTGGTGTGAATAGAGATAATTACTTGTTTATTCGTAAAAGTTCTTCTAAATAATCTCTCTTATTTGACAATCTAGGAATTTTATGCTGCCCACCAAGCTTATCATTTAACTTCAACCAATCATAGAACAAGTTCTCTTGTGCTATGTGTACCAAAGGAGAATTCAGTGTAATATTATTTAACCTTTTGGCTTCATAATCTGAATTAAGAGATTTTAAGGCATTGTCAAAAATCTCTACAAAGGCACTAAAGTGTTGCGGCAAGGTTTTAAATTCCATAATCCACTCATGGGCACCTTTTTCTTTACCCACCATAAAAACAGGTCCGGCAGTATAATCTATAATTTCAGCTCCTGTTTTTGCACAGGCTATTTTTAATGCTTCTTCTGCATTTTCGATAATCAATTCTTCACCAAAAACATTAATATGATGTTTGGTACGCCCAGTTACCTTAATACGGTATGGACTTTTAGAGGTAAAACGAACGGTATCCCCTATTCTATACCTCCATAATCCTGAATTTGTGGTAATAACTATAGCGTAATTTACACCCAACTCAACATCCCATAAAGCAATCGCCTCTTCATTTAATGCACCATAAACATCCATAGGTATAAACTCATAGAAAATTCCGTAGTCCAACATCAATAATAAATCATCGGCACCATTTCTGTCTTGAATAGCAAAAAAACCTTCAGAGGCATTGTAAATTTCGTAGTATCTGAAATTACTATTCGGTAATATTTTTTTGTATTGCTCTTTATAAGGACTAAAATTCACTCCGCCGTGAAAGTACACTTCTAAATTCTCCCAAACTTGAAACAGATTCTCATTGCCTGTTTCTTCAAGAACTTTGTTCATTAACACCAACATCCAAGACGGTACGCCTGCCAAACTAGTTACATTTTCTTGAACACTTTCATGAATGATAGCCATAAGCTTACTCTCCCACTCGCTCATTAAAGAAACCTTATTACTAGGCGTGCTACTGTATTCTGCCCACAAGGGCATGTTATCTATAAGAATTGCAGATAAGTCACCAAATAACGACCCATTATCCTCGTACAGCTCTTTACTACCACCTAAACGCAAACTCTTACCCGTAAATAATTGTGAATTTTCGTTATTATTCAGATACAGGCACAATAAATCTTTGCTGGATTTATAATGACAATCTTCTAAAGCCTCTCCGCTAACAGGTATAAACTTGCTTTTCGCATCTGTAGTGCCACTGCTTTTAGCGAACAATTTTACTTTAGTAGGCCAAAATAAATTTTGCTCCCCTTTTCTAGTACGTTCAATAATAGGCTGAATTTCTTCATAAGAAACTATAGGTAAGCGTTCTTTAAAATCTGCATATGAACCTATTGAATCAAAATCATAGGTTCTACCAATTTCAGTGTCTTCGGCAAATTCAAGCAATTGCAATAAAACCTCTTCTTGTACCTCTTCAGGATACTTTAAAAAAAGTTCGATTTGATGAAAACGTTTTTTCAGTAACCAAGAGGCAATTGAATTAAATAGGGTAATTGGCATTTATAGGTATCTTTGTATTGCTAAAAGTAGCGCATCTTATTATCATTTTCAAATTGAACATTCAATAAGCCGAAATTACATGCAATACGAGGGAGTACTTAGAAAAATGCAGACAGAAATAGGGAGTCCGATTCAATATTACATGTTGTTCGAATCAGATTTTTTGAATGTAAATCAAGTTTTGGACAAAAATGTAAAAATAAATTTCATTAAGCACCAATGTCTAAACTGCGGTAATGACCGACCTATTTATAGACAAGGATTTTGCAGAACCTGCTTTTTTGAAATACCATCTGCCGGAGATTGGATAATGCGCCCAGAGTTAAGTAAAGCGCACTTAGACCAAGAAGACCGAGATTTAGCATATGAAAAAAAGGTGCAATTACAACCACATATTGTATACTTGGCCAATTCAAGCAATGTAAAAGTGGGTGTCACCAGAAAAGGACAAATACCAACAAGATGGATTGACCAGGGTGCTCATGAAGCCATTGAAATTGTAGAAGTACCAAATAGGTATTTAGCTGGCATAACAGAAGTTGCCCTAAAAGACTATGTAGGTGATAAAACAAATTGGCGCACCATGCTTACCAATACCGTTGTTGACGAGAATCTTCAAGAATGGCGAGATAAATTAAAACAATATTTACCCGAAGAGGCATTACCCTATTTTCTAGCAACTAATTCAGAAACCGAATTAGAATTTCCGGTATTACAATATCCCACGAAAGTAAAAAGTTTAAATCTTAGCAAAACACCAACCTTTGAGGGTAAGTTAAAAGGTATAAAAGGGCAATACCTCATCTTTGAAGATAATACCGTCTTTAACGTAAGAGGCAGTGAAGGCTATTATGTAGGATTAACCATTAGTTAGTAGAATCTTTCTTCTTCTTTCCTAAAAATCCTCCTAAAATATCTTTTGCCTTTTCTTTAACCGCTTCTTTATCAGTCTTAACAGGAATAGAATCTTTTTTGACCGCAGTAGATGTGGTGTCTTTTTTGGTAGCTAAAATTCCGCCTAAAATATCTTTTGCATTTGGTTTAGTAGACGTACCGGTTTTATTAATAGAATCGGTCTTCGCTTTATTGCCCGATATTAAACCACCTATTAAATCTTTAGCCTTGTCTGTTCCCTTATTAATAAGTTTCTGTTTTTCAACCTCAACCAATTTTGTGGTCAATTGTTTAACACCAGAAGTTAAATCTGTAGTAACTGTAGGGCTATTATATAAACCCCCAATATTTGCAACAACAGGTATGGTTAAATCTGTTAAGGCAGCATCATCTATCTTGGCGATTAACTTGGTAATATCTGAACCTAAATATTTCGCAGGTACTTGCAAAGTAGCTTTGTAGTTTAGTTTTTGGTCAAATGAATGGCTACCATCAACATTGATGGCAATATCCTTATAATTTAAAGTAAAAGGTTTTACAACCACAATACCATCTTTAAAAGATAACGAGGTTTTCAAGTCTTTTAAATTTAGCTGTTTTAAATCAATAAAATTCAAGTTAGAAACTAATGAATTTAGAACAGGCGCCTTATCGGTATTCACTTCTTCAGTCATTAAATCAGCAAACATCTCACCGCGCAATGACAATAAATTTGGCATTAAATCGTCCGTCAAATTACCTGACAGTGAAATATCTGATGTTAATTTACCGTTCAAAATTTTCGCTATTGGTGCTATAGCTTTAAACAAATCAACAGAAGCAAAAGTTTCTTGAATACCAAGTTGATTTAAGTCTAACTTCATATTGAAAGTAGGCGTCTCATTTTTCGTAGACACGTCGCCATTAAATGCGATTTTACCCCCAAACATACCCGCGGTCATATTACTTAAGGTAGCGGTTTCATCTTTAATCTTTAAAACCCCTTTAACATCACTTAACACGATATCATCATACAATACTTTTTTCGCATCTGCATTAATGGTCGCATCTAAAAAAGATGGAATTTTAATTTTTTCTTCTTGTACTACTCCACCAGAAGTGGACTTGCTCTCATTTGTAGTTGCAGGCGCATCTGTATCAGCAACCATAAAATCGCTTAACGCAAAACTATTTGATTTAAGGTTGAAATTACCCTCAACCTTTTCATCATTGAACATAAAACCTAAAAGGTTATTAATAGTACCTGTTGCATCAAAATCGGTCGTACCCGTTGTACCGTTTAATTGATTTAAGGTTACAGTCTTTGGATTAAAAGTTAACTTGGCGGTATTGAACTTGACCGGGTTTGCCAATTCATCTGAATTATATTCAAAATTGGTTACACTTAAATCTCCGGTAGTATTCGTTTTCTCGTATTGTTGTTTCTCAACGGATGCCATATCAAAAGCAGTCGTGATATCTGCTTTTAACAGCCCTTTTAAATTATACTCTGCAGGCACAGGGTAAGCTTTTGAGATATTTGCCAAGTTCATAGCACCATCAATATGTGCTTTTACCTTTGTATTACCCATAAGCTCTGTAATATGCGAAGTAAGGTTGAACTTATCTTCATCAATCATAAAAGAAGCCTTATTGATATCGACATAGGTATCTTCTGTAATACCAGTCTTATTATTCAATTGAATATCAAAAAACACATTACGAACCGCTTTCGGTAAATCTGGATATTTGAAAGAAGCATTATCAGATTTAATCTCAATATTAAATTTAGGAATATGTGTATCATCAACAATACCGTTAAAATTACCATTAACGATAAAATCTCCGGTAGTACTTACGGTTGCAATATCTTTAGAATAAATTTCAGGAATTACCCCTAAGAAGTTTTTAAAATCTGACGAGGGCGTTTTAAAGGTTACATCTACTTCTTGATTAGTTTCATTTAGTTTCACAAAACCATCGAATACCAATGGCAGTTGGTTAAGCAAAGCTTCATTCTTTAAAAAAGAGTATTTATTTTCATTTAAATCGATACCAATAAGGGCGTCTAATTTTATTTTATTCTTGTTTAAATAGTTTACACTATCCATTTCTAAAGAAATAAATGCATCGGTATGTGTATCTAATTCTGAAGTAGCCAATGATAAATCTCCAGTTCCTTTATGCTGAAAATCATCTAACTTAAAAGTTATACCTGTAGAATTGTCGGTGTAGTAAATTCTAGAGTTCGTTATTTCATAAGACTGTAGGTCAAAAGCAAATCCGTCGGTCGAACTTGGCTCTTCAACAGTTGTTGTGGTTTCTGTAGCGATGGCTATATCGTAATTAGCATTTTCTTCTTTGTCAACCACAATATTGACCAGAGCGCCGTCTAAATTTATATTGTTGATCGCAATAGCATCACCGCTACCTTTAAATAATTGCATGATGCCCATGGTCAAATCTAAATTAGCTGCCTTAAACAAAGTATCGCCTTCAAATGGAGCTTTGTTTATTACCACTACATCTTTAAAATTGACCTCTGCATTCGGAAAACTACGTACCAAACTTAAATTTGCTGCAGAAAAATCTAGCGTAGCATTTACATTAGAATTGACATTATTTTTAATAATATCGCCAATTTTGGCTTCTAAGAAAAAAGGTGCCGCAACAATTACGACGATGATCAACAATAGAAGTACGCCAACAATTTTTAAAATTTTCTTACCCATTGTGTATTTTTATATAGTTATTAATGTTGTACCCCTAAAGATCTAACTCCAATTCGTCATTTGGCCCTAGATTAAAACGTTTTCTCATCATATATACGAAGAAATAGAGAAAAGGGGTATCAAATAATGCTATAAAAATCTTAAAAATAAATCCGCTCACTACGAGTCCGAAAAAAAGAT
>JANQUX010000017.1 GCA_030730545.1 Maribacter sp.
TTAGAAATATCTAGGAGACTTAATAGGTCCTAATATCTTCTTGGTAAGTTCATAAATCAATATAATCTCATGTGTACCACCAGTATAAGGTCTTACTGCTGAGGTAGGTAGGTCGTAAGCATAACCAACTCTAAAATCTCTAGATACTTGGTAATCCATCATTGCACCAAAGTTCGATGCATCGTTAACTCGATACGAAGTACCGATCCAAAACTTTTCGTTGAACAAGAAGTTTACAGTAAAGTCGTATGTTGCTGGCGCACCATTTGTAAATTTTGTGATGACGGTCGGTTTAAATTTAGTCGTTTCAGACAAGTCAAAAACTAAACCACCAATTGCGTAGTAACTATTACGCTCAATAGCTTCAAATTCCCCATCATTCAAATCTGTATTTAATATTCTTGGAGAAGAAATACCTGCATACCATCTATTAGAGCCAATGTAAAAACCTGCACCAAAATTTGGGTTTATATTATTGAAATTAGCATTAAAGAACTGATCATTAGGATCAGGGTTTTCTAAGTTGTAGCTAGTAAAACCACCTTTAAGTCCGAAACGCATTTTTACTTGTTGGCTAACAGGAACGGTATATGAGAAATCTCCGTAGAAGTAGTTGCTACTTTCAAAACCCAGCTTATCATTAATATAAGAAACACCGATACCTATCTTCTCATTTTTTAAAGGAGAGTGAATAGATAGGGTACTGGTTCTAGGGTTACCTTCTAAACCTGCCCATTGGTTTCTATGCAAAATTGTTGCGTTCAACGTTTCTCTACTACCGGCATAAGCTGGGTTAACAGAAATAGTGTTATACATATATTGCGTAAACTGAGGTAGCTGCTGTGCGCTTACAAAGGCACCTGTTAGAAGTAGCATGGCTAAAAGAAGATTAGCTTTTTTCATGGTTTTGTTTGAATTTAGATTTTTTAGGGTATGTATTTATGTATAAGTAGGTTATCTTATTATTTACAAATTTAATGGCTCTTCTGAGAGATTTACATTATAACGGCTGACCTCTCATAATATTCGTTTTGAAACAGCATTTTCGTTCAATTGTTATTTTTTAAGGACGAACTAATTAAAGCTTGTAATAGGCTTATATATCGAGTTTTAAGTAAAATAAATTATTATTAAAATTACTATAAATGATGCCTCATCCTTTAAGATGAGGCATTGTAAGTTATGTTTCTAGTTTTAATTTGTACCTAGGTAGATATATCCATTAAATGGTTCTAAAATGGTACCGGTATCTTTATCGGTAGCACTAATAATGTAATAGTACGTGCCGGTCGGTAACATTCCAGATTGACCGAAAGAACCATCGGGAGATTCACCGCCCCAGTCATTTTGATAATCCTTGACCTCGGCAACTTTTGTTCCCCAACGGTTAAAGATCATTACGTCAAAACTGAAAGCACAGTACTCTACACCTCTAATTTCAAAGAAATCATTGACACCGTCACCATTTGCGGTAACCGCTTTAGAAATTTCTATATCGCCTCTTCCACATGGTACACACTCCGTATCTACGATAACTGTAAAGTCAACATAGTATTTACATGTTCCCTCGGTAGAACTGTAGGCAATTTTGTATTCTCCAGGCTCATGGTTCAGTGGGTCAAAGAAGTTTTGCTCTAAGACCACATCACCTTCCAAAATCATGAACGTACCGTTACGGTCAAAATCTGCCGGTAGGTAGTTCAATAGGTCAATCGGTTCTTCTTCGATACAAATGTTGATCGTAATCTCTTGCAATTGTGGTTGCAGAACAAAAATGATCTGTTCAAAAGAGGCAGTGTTGCCACAAGAATCGGTAACGTTCCAAGTTCTAATGATCATGTAATCATCGGAACCATCAGCTTGTTGTGTTTCTTCATTGTAGACCACATCAAAATTACCACAGCCACCCGTGAATACCATTTCTGGTGCTTCAGGAATATCATCACCACAAATAATGGTCATCTCTTCTTCGTAAGGCTGACTCATAATTGGTCCTGTAGGTTCTACGGTAATTACCTGGGTATGTTCTACCATGTTACCAGCGCAATCAGTGGCTGTCCAAGTTCTGGTAACCGTATACCCTAGGGCACAGTTTTCGTCATTGGTAATCGTTTCAGTAAACGTTACGTCAATATTTGGCTCACAAGAATCTGTAGCAGTTAATGTAGATGCATCTGGTACCATGTTACATTCGACCGTCATATCTTGAGGTAGCGTTTCATTGAAGGTCGGTGCGACCGTATCTTCAATAGTGATTACTTGGGTATGCGTACGCACATTACCGACACAATCGGTAATCGTCCA
>JANQUX010000018.1 GCA_030730545.1 Maribacter sp.
CAATATCCATTAATGTTTCTTTAATGGCTTCAGACCTATTGGCAGAATCCATTTGGTATGTTTTTTTATCCTTAGGTACATTTTTAATGTCTACAGGGGCAGAGTCAAGTGCATCTCTAAATGGTCCATAAAGTGCGCTTGCATATTTAGCACTATAGGCCATAATACCGGTATTGGTATACCCTTCATCTTCTAGAGCCTCGCGAATGCTGAGAATACGCCCGTCCATCATATCACTTGGCGCAACAAAATCTGCACCGGCTTTGGCGTGCGAAACACTCATTTCTGCCAAAACCTCTACACTTTCATCATTAAGAATTTGTCCGTCAGCAACAATACCATCATGCCCGTATGAAGAATAAGGGTCAAGGGCAACATCTGTCATCACCAACATATCTGGACAAGCATTTTTGATCGTCTTAATCGCCAATTGCATTAATCCATTTTCGTTCAATGCCTCAGAACCGATATTATCCTTTAAGTTATCAGGCACTTTAACAAATACAAGTACCGAACACAGCCCCATACGCCAAAGTTCTTTTACTTCTTTTGCAAGATTGTCTAGACTTAGACGGTAATAATTGGGCATAGAAGGTATTTCTTCTTTAATGCCTTTACCCTCCACTACAAAAAGCGGAACTAAAAAATCACTTGGTGTTATAATGGTTTCCCTTACCAAACTCCGTATTGCTTCTGAACTTCTAAGTCTTCTATTTCTAATAAGTGGGTACATAATGCTATTTTATATTCAATATTTATTCAGATTCCTGACTTTTTTTGATAATGCTTTTTAAACGTTCTTTTCTAAGCGCAGCTTCTTTTTTTAATTTGTTCTTCTTCCTATCCATTAGTTTGGCATGCTTTGCTTTGTTCACCGTATTTTTAGCTTTACCTTTTATTGCCATAACTGAATATTTTGATTCAACCGCTTTATTGCTTTTCACTACAATCTTCTAGTCTTTACCTATTGAAAGCGTAAGCGTCTTGAAGTTATACAAAAATAGGGGAATTTGAAGAATAGCTACCGCCGTTATTACTTATTTTTATTGGCTTAACCGCTAAATGTTTTTTGAAATAAAAACTCAGTGAAATATTACAATTCAAATATAGCTGGGTAGTTACTAGTAGATTTTTTTTGAAGGTTTCAAGAACTTATAAATGAGGGGCACTTACATGTTTTAGCGCCACATAGATTATGTAAAATTATATTCGGATTTGAAAAAAAATCCATTGAGAAGTAGGTTGTTGGAGTATTTAACCCTGCAAAGAATATTCGATTCAATTTCTTATGAGAACAGATATATGTCAAACTTTTTTACAATGTTAAGACAAGCTTTTGAAAACGCTCAATTTTCTATTCAATGGTTTTATTTCTTAATAGTTTTCGCCTGTACATTTTAATTAAGAATAATTACTACGATTTTGTAGGGTAAGTTATATGATTGTGAATATTTTTTATCACTATTGTAACTTTTATAAGATTTTAGACACGTATTAGACATTGGATTACTAACCTTGAAAACCAATTACATTATGCTTTCGATTACAGATTTGAATAAAACGTATCCGAACGGTACAAAAGCCTTAAACAATGTTAATCTACAAATAGGTACCGGTATGTTCGGCTTACTTGGTCCGAATGGTGCAGGCAAGTCCTCTTTAATGAGAACTATTGCTACTTTACAGCAAGCAGATAGCGGTCATATTGAATTTAATGGCATTAATGTTTTTGAACAGCCCGATGAGATTAGAAAAGTTTTGGGTTACTTACCTCAAGATTTTGGCGTCTACCCGAAAGTATCTGCTGAAATGATGCTTAATCATATCGCCAAAATAAAAGGTATTCAAAGTAAAACAGATCGTAAAGCATATGTTGCCGATTTATTGAATAAGGTAAATCTGTACAAATTCCGTAAGCGTAATTTGGGCGATTACTCTGGTGGTATGAGACAACGTTTTGGTATAGCTCAAGCATTGATAGGGAATCCTAAATTGATTATTGTAGATGAGCCAACTGCGGGTCTTGATCCTTTAGAACGTAATCGTTTTCATAATTTATTAAGTGAGCTTGGTGAAGATGCTGTAGTTATCTTGTCTACGCATATTGTAGATGACGTTATTAATTTATGTACCAATATGGCCGTATTTAATGAGGGTAGTGTAGTGGTGCAAGGGCATCCGTTAGAACTCTCAAATACATTGAATAACAAAGTGTTCCGTAAAAATATTGCTAAAGAAGAGGTAGAAAAATACCAGTCAGAATATAATGTATTTTATACTTATTTAGGTTGTGTTATTC